>JAICJP010000057.1 GCA_025928375.1 Candidatus Sulfotelmatobacter sp. | reverse complement strand
GTCGGATGCAATCCGCGCCGAACTCACGGAAGCCGGCGTTTTGATAGAGATTACGAAAGATGGCATTCGGTGGAGGAGAAAGTAGTTCTCAGCGCCTCGCCTTAGCAATCGCGTGCCCGGCTTCGCCGGGCTGGATAGCCTGAGAGGCTGTCCCTACGTGTTCATGATGTTAAGCTGGAGTGTGTTGCCGTGAAATCGTTTGAGGATTACCTGCACGACGCTGAAATCGCTCACGGCCACCTTTGTGCGGGGCAGATACTCGGGGTGCGTCTGGCGTTAGTCGGATTGAAGAAGCTGGGCATCGAGGAGCCGCAGGGAAAGGACCGCAAGCGCCTGGTGACTTTTGTCGAAATCGACCGCTGTGCTACGGACGCGGTTGCGGTCGTGACCGGCTGTCGCCTGGGAAAGCGCGCGTTGAAGTTTCGCGACTGGGGCAAGATGGCAGCAACCTTTGTGGACGTTAGCACCGGAAAAGCAATCCGCGTCGCCGCCAAGGAATCTTCCAAAGCCCTCGCCCGCCAGATGCATCCGGAAATCGAAAATAAGAATCGGCAACAGATGGCCGCCTATCGTGAGATGTCCGATCACGATCTGTTCACGACCGAGTGGGTGAAAGTCCATCTACCTCCTGAAGAGTTCCCCGGATACAAGGGCGAGCGGATCGTGTGCGAGGTCTGTGGCGAAGGGATTAATTTCCGAAGGGAAGTGCGGCGCGACGGCAGAGTTCTCTGCCGCAGTTGTGCTGGTGAAAACTACTATACTTCCGCAAGCTGAGACCTGCCCGTTGCCTGCTCATAGGCGTGAGCAATCCTCAAGATTGTCGCTTCATCGAAGTGCTTGCCCAATATCTGTAATCCGATCGGCAGTTTCTCCCGCGTTTGCCCGCACGGAATCGAAATTCCCGGGATTCCGGCCAGATCTGCAGTTACGGTGTAGATGTCGGCAAGATACATCGACAGGGGATCGTTCGATTTCTCACCCAGCCGGAATGCCGCCGTCGGACAGGTGGGCGTCACGATCGCATCTACCTTCTGAAAAGCTTCATCGAAATCACGCGTGAGCAGGGTGCGAACCTTCTGCGCCTTTAAGTAATAGGCGTCATAGTAACCCGCGCTCAGGGCATACGTGCCTAGCATGATGCGCCGCTTCACCTCGGTGCCGAATCCCTCATCGCGGCTGCGCCGGTACATTTCAGACAGCGTCTTCACCCCGCGCGCACGGAGGCTGTAGCGCACCCCGTCATAACGGGCGAGATTCGACGAAGCCTCCGCGGTGGCGATAAGGTAGTAGGCAGGAATCGCATAAGAAGTATGGGGCAGCGACACCGGCACGACCTCGCAGCCAAGGCTTTTCAATGTATCAATCGCGCGTTCCACCGCCTGACGCACCTCGTCATCCAGGCCATCGCCAAAATATTCTTTTGCAACGCCGAGTTTCAGGCCACTCACGGGCTTGTCTAGTTGGGAAACGTAATCGGGAACGGGCACCTCAGCCGAAGTCGAATCCATGGGATCGCGCCCGGCAATGGCACCCAGGACAATGGCTGCATCTTTCACGGTCCTAGTGAGAGGTCCGATGTGATCGAGGGATGAGGCAAAGGCGATCAGGCCATAGCGCGAAACCCGTCCGTAGGTGGGCATTAGCCCCACGACGCCGCAGAAGGAAGCGGGCTGCCGGATCGAACCTCCGGTATCGGATCCGAGCGTAGCCACAGCCATGCCCGCGGCCACCGCTGCTGCAGAGCCCCCCGACGATCCTCCCGGGACACGGCTGAGATCCCGCGGATTGCGCACCGGGTGAAAGCCAGAGTTCTCGTTTGAGGAGCCCATGGCAAACTCATCGCAATTCATCTTCCCAAGAATCACCGCGCCGGCAGTTTCTAACTTCGCCACGGCGGTGCAGTCATAGGGAGGAACGTACTTATCGAGAATCTTCGAGCCCGCAGTGGTGCGCACGCCTCGCGTACTCAGTACGTCTTTAATGCCCACGGGCACGCCCCCGAGTGGCGGCAGCGGCTTGCCATCCGCCACTATTCGATCCATGCGCTCCGCCTGCTGCAGAGCCCGCTCTCGCGACAGCGTCAAAAAAGCGCCGATCTGCCCATCCTCTTTTTGGATGCGAGAGTAATGTGCCTCAGCCATGGCAATCGCAGTAGTCTTGCGCTCTTGCACCGCGTTGCGTGCGGCTTCGATTGTGAGTGCAGTCACTTCCATCCCGGTGCTACCGCTCGATCACTTTGGGCACGCGGAAGAAGTCCTCATCCGCATCCGGAGCATTCGCCAGGGCCTCATCATGCGGCAAGGACTTGCGTAGGCCCTCGAGCACATCTTCGCGGCTCGCATAGGCAAACCGGTCGCTCCCTTGCTTCGACTGATCCACTCCGTAGCGATCTGAAACCTGCGCCATTGGCGGAACGTGCGATGTGTCGAGTTCGTTCAGCCGATCGATATACTCCAGAATAGAGTTGAGGTCGCGCAACATTCCTTTGCGCTCCTCCTCACTCAATTCCAGATTGGCGAGTTCGGCGACGTAGGAAACGTCTTTGTCAGTGACTTTCATGGGCTCGTGTAAATAGGTATGCAGGACTATGACGGCGTATTCTCTGCCCGGAATATTACAAATTCAATCCGGCGGACGGCTTGGAGCGTGTATTTATTGATGGCCGCAAGATAGCGCGGGGCAAGTCCCTGCAATTCCAATTTCCATCCTGCATCGGGAACTGCCACCCGGAGCACGCCATCAACAAAAGTCAGCGCGTGCGTTCTCTCCGCCACTGCCGAACCGCAGACCACGGGCCACGCCATCAAGGGTGCCTCCATCGGAGGCGCCTGCCTCAGTGACTGCGCGACGATTCTCTCCAAGTCCGATCCAGCCTGTTCCAAGTACACTCCTGTCCGGCCAATGAGCGGCGTCGGGACGAAACTTGATTTTAACATTGCGAACGGGAAGGCCTGGCGGAAGACTCAGGAGGAAATTCGCGGCGCACAAACTCCAAAGCCGCATCGCGCGAGAGCAGCCGACCTTCAAGCTGCGCATCTTCGACCGCGCTTAAGATTTCCTTGAACCTGGGCCCCGGCACGTGTCCGGCTGCAATCAGGTCGTTACCGGTGACCAGGGGCGCCGGCCGCATTTTTTCAGGCGGAATTTCGGCACGCTTCTGGCGGATAAATTCATACGTGGTGAGATTTCGATGGCTCGCCAGGCAGTCCGCGCGATGGAGCGCCATGTGTTCATCGAAATCCCGCAGCCGCATAAACTTTTTCAGTGTCGATTCCTTCATCTTCATGGCGTCTGCAAAGCGCATGTGATTTTCCACCAGCGCCAGAATCCGTTCCGTGTCGTCGTTCGAAAAACGCAGCCGGCGGCAGATGCCTTGCGCGATCTTCACCCCCATATCCACATGCCCATCAAAGCGGATTCGATCGGGGGCAATCCGAAATGTCGCGGGCTTTCCAACATCGTGCAGCAACGCGCCCCAGGCCAACGTTGGCGTACAGGGCTGAGGCAGGTTGTCGAGCAGCAAAAGCGTATGCACAAAGACATCGCCTTCGGGATGAAACTCCCGCGGTTGCTCCACCCCATGCATGGCCGGGATCTCCGGCAGCACATATCGTAGAAGCCCGCTCTCATCCGACATCAGGAATGCCTTGCTCGCATGCCCTTCAGTCAGCATGCGAGTCAACTCATCGCGCACGCGTTCCCGCGACACGACCGCGATCTGATCGGCCAACTGTTGCATAGCCGCAAATGTCGCGGGCTCGACGGTGTACTCAAAGCGCGCTGCAAATCGTACGCCTCGCAGCATGCGCAGCTTGTCTTCTGTGAAGCGGTGCTGCGGCTCCCCGATCGTCCGGATGATTCCGGCCTCCAAATCCTTTCGCCCGCCAACGTAATCGAGAACCTCGCCGCTCACCGGATCTAGCAACATTCCGTTGATCGTAAAGTCGCGGCGAGCAACGTCCTCGCGCGGATCTTTGCTGAAACGCACTTCATCAGGGTGGCGGCCGTCGCTGTACCCGATATCGCTGCGGAACGTAGCGACCTCGACGCAGCCGGATTTAGACGTTCTTTGGAGTTCGCACTCGGAAGCACCACTAGTATCAGGCGCCGGAACGAGCACGACTCCAAACTGCGCGCCCACTGCATACGTGTCCGGGAAAATGGCCATCACTTCCTGCGGCGTGGCATTCGTAGCCACGTCGTAGTCCTTGGGCTCTCGTCCGAGCAGAAGATCGCGCACACATCCACCTACCAAGTAGGCGTCAAAGCCGTGCTGGCGCAGCGTCTTTACGATTGATGTGGCGAAATCTTTCATCCTGACCAACCGGCCTTCATCATAGCGCTGCCCCCTTGGTCGCGAGCATCCGCGCGTCGCTGTAGCAAGGATTCTTCGACCGCCACACCTGGCTGCCTACATTCCGACGGCGGGCCTCGACTAATATAGAAGCGTGCCCGACGCTTACATCCTCGGCATCGAAAGCTCCTGCGATGAAACCGCGGCTGCCGTGGTGCGTTCGGGCGAGCAGCTGATCTCCAACGTTGTCGCATCCCAGATCGCAACTCATCAACCGTATGGAGGAGTGGTCCCTGAACTAGCATCGCGCGAACATTTGAGGGCAATTGTGCCAGTGGTTCGCCAGGCGCTCGCCGAAGCCAACCATACCTACAATTCTGTCGACGCCATCGCTGTAACTCAGGGTCCCGGTCTCGCCGGAGCTTTGCTGGTGGGGATCAGTTACGCAAAAGCTCTGTCCTTTGCGCTGGAGAAGCCGCTGATCGCGGTGAACCACTTGGAAGGCCACATCCATTCCGTCCTGCTCGAAGAGCGGGAAAAGGGAAATCATGAAGTGCAATTTCCTGTGCTGGCCCTGGTGGTTTCCGGCGGACACACGCATTTGTATCTGGCTGCTCAGCGCGGCAGTTCCTGGACCTACGACAACATTGGACACACGCGCGACGACGCTGCCGGCGAGGCTTTCGATAAAGTCGCCAAGCTTCTCGGTCTGGGATATCCGGGTGGCCCGGTGATCGACCGGCTTTCGGCGTACGGCAATCCCAGGGCAGTGAAGTTCCCGCCCGCTCAGATCAAACACCGCGACCGCCGCGACCGCCGCGATGGCAAACAGATCGCGCCCAGCGACGGCCGCCCCCGTTTTGATTTCTCCTACAGCGGCACCAAGACAGCGATCTTGCGCTACGTCGAAATCCACCAAATGCGCGACTCGGTGGAACAACGGCGGCGGGCTTTATCTGAAATTGCTAAGCCAAAGCTCGACGACATCCGAGTCCTCTGCGACAAGCAGACGCTCGACTTGGTCGCGTCATTCCAGCGAGCCCTGATCGAAGATCTCGTGGGGAAGACGCTGGCAGCGGTCGAAGCCTACAATGTCGCCACTCTCTTCGTTACCGGAGGCGTCGCAGCAAACCAGGAACTGCGACAAACCTTCGAGAGCGAAAGCGCCAAGCAAGGCGTCCCTGTGTACTTCCCGTCGCGCCCGCTCTCGACAGACAATGCAGCCATGATCGCCGCAGCCGCGTACCCTAAGTTCCTCGCCCGGGACTTCGCAGCTATGGATTTTTCCGCGGAAGCAGCCCTGCTCCTACGCTAAGAGCAGGCGAACTCCGCGTCGATTCAGACATCGGCGTCTTTAGCCGACTCTTCGATGTTCATGTCTTTGAACTCGCTGGAGTCGAAGATTTCGCCGCACTCCTTGCACTCGACGAATTCCGACTCTTCATCGCGGCTTACGATTTGCACACGCGGGTGCTTACAGGGCTGTTTCATAGTTACGTTCTCAGGAGGGGGAGTCGGTTTAGAGGTCATAATCCGGAAGGGTCCCCAAGCACCGGGGCAGGTTTTCGCGGAATTTCCGGTATTTTAGACCGGGATTGCGCCTTGTCAAGCCCTGCCGGGCTATTCTGTCGAGATTTTTTAACGAGCGCCGGATGCCCCTTGCTACCGCCCAAAGGAAAATGCGACCATTTTTATCGCATACTCATAAGGCTTTTGCTTCTCGAGACTTACCGCTCGATGCACGGTTCCCCTTTAGCCGCCACCGCTTGCCCCAAGACACCTCGGTAACGTAGAATAAATTCCGACAGAAAAGGTCGGACTTATATCCGACTTCTGTTGTCGGATTTGTACAGGGTGCTCCTTTGCTGAAGTTAACCAAGAAAGCCGACTACGCGCTTATGGCGATGAAACATCTCGCCGAGCGATCGAGCGAAGGCTCCCTCAGTGCGAAGGATGTCGCTGACGCGTACGGCATTCCACCCGAGGCCCTGGCCAAGATCTTGCAGAAACTGGTGAAGGCGGGCCTTCTGCACTCGCAACACGGAACCAATGGCGGCTATATGCTGGCGCGTCCCGCACACACAATTTCGGCCTTTGAGGTGATTCAGGCTATTGACGGACCATTATTCATCACCTCGTGCATCACGGTGCGTGGGGAATGTGGCCAGAGTGATCGCTGCAACATCCGCGAACCGCTGCGGAAAGTCAATGACAGTATCGAGGCGGTGCTCAAGCGGATCAAGATTTCGCATATGCGCGAAGAACCCGATCAGGTCGAAACAAGAGCGCCGAAGGCCGCCGATTTAGTAACCATCGGCTGACCCCGGAATAAAAGAATTTAGGACAACACGACTTTCATCAAACAGCAGGAGAGGCAATCAATGAGCACGGATGTGAAAATCCCCCAGGCAGCCCCCCAGACGCACAGTCCCAGCGCGAAGGGCATCAAGCTCCCCATCTACATGGATAATCATGCCACCACGCCCATGGACCCGCGGGTGCTGGATGAGATGCTGCCCTACTTCATGGAGAAGTTCGGCAACTCGGCCAGCCGCAATCACTCGTTTGGGTGGGCGGCGGAAGAAGGTGTGGAAACGGCGCGCGAGCGCATCGCCAAGCTGATCGGCGCAACCACGAAAGAAGTCATTTTCACCTCCGGCGCGACCGAGAGCGACAATCTGGCGATCAAGGGCGTTGCCGAGATGTACCGCGAGAAAGGCAACCACATCATCACCGCGGTCACCGAGCACAAGGCGGTGCTGGACACCTGTAAGCGCCTGGAGAAGTACGGGTACCGCGTGACCTACCTGCCCGTTCAGAAAGATGGCCTGATCGATCTGGATGACCTGAAGCGCGCCATGGATGACAAGACCATCCTGGTCACGATCATGTACGCCAACAATGAAATCGGAGTGCTGCAACCGGTGGCGGAAATCGGCAAGCTCTGCCACGAGAAGGGCGTGATTTTCCACACGGACGCGACCCAAGCGGTAGGCAAGGTCCCGGTGGACGTGATCAAGCAGAACATAGATCTCGCCTCCATTTCAGGGCACAAGATGTATGGTCCGAAGGGAGTGGGGGCCTTGTACGTTCGCCGCAAGAATCCGCGCGTGCAGATTTCGGCGATTATCGACGGCGGTGGCCACGAGCGTGGCATGCGTTCCGGTACGCTCAACGTCCCCGGTATTGTCGGTCTTGGCAAGGCCTGCGCTATCGCGCTCGAAGAGATGCCAAAGGAGTCCTGCCATCTCGCCGGTCTGCGTAATCGACTGAAGGACCGGATCATGGGCAAGCTGGACGAGGCTTACATCAACGGCTCCATGGAGCACCGCCTGCCGGGCAACCTGAACATCAGCTTTGCCTATGTGGAAGGTGAATCGTTGCTGATGGGTATTAACGATATCGCAGTTTCGAGCGGTTCGGCGTGCACTTCTGCGACGCTGGAGCCATCTTATGTTTTGAAAGCTTTGGGCACTGGCGATGACCTGGCGCACAGTTCGATCCGTTTCGGCATCGGCCGTTTCAACACCGAAGCCGAGGTTGACTACGTGGCCGATCGCGTCATTGAAACGGTGGAACGCCTCCGCGAGCTTTCTCCGCTATACGAAATGGCGAAGGAAGGTATCAACCTGAAGGATGTGAAGTGGGCTGGCGAGTAAGGAAATTTGGTAAGGGCACGGCCCAGCCGTGTCGTAGGAAGCATCAGAACACGATGCGTGATCCTCTGAGGGAAGACTCGAAGTTCAGGAGAAATGGATAATGTCATATAGCGACAAAGTTATCGATCACTATAATAATCCCCGCAACGTCGGTTCGCTCGACAAGAGCAGCACTGACGTAGGCACCGGCCTGGTCGGCGCGCCCGAATGCGGCGACGTGATGAAGTTGCAGATCAAGGTTAATCGCGAAACCAACGTCATTGAAGAAGCCAAGTTCAAAACCTTCGGCTGCGGCTCGGCCATCGCGTCCTCCTCGCTCGCGACCGAGTGGGTGAAGGGCAAGACGGTAGACGAAGCTCTCTCCATCAAGAACATGGATATTGTGAAAGAGCTCTCTCTGCCGCCGGTGAAGATTCACTGTTCGGTGCTGGCGGAAGATGCCATCCGCGCCGCCATTGGCGACTGGAAGAAGAAGCAGGAAGTTGCGAAGCCGGTCGTGGCAGAAGCGAAGTAGAAGCAGTGAGCAATGAGCGGTGAGCAATGGGCGATCTTGGGTTTGCTCATCGCTCAAAGCTCATTGCTCATTGCCGAGTGATTATGACAACGGCGACGGAAAACACGACCCAGGCTCCTGCGAAGGGCATTCAGGTGACCGAAAAGGCCATCGCGAAGATCCGCACCGCGATGGTGAAGGAAGGCATCTCGCCCGAGCAGGGTGGCTTGCGTCTTGGAGTACAGGGCGGCGGATGCTCGGGCTTAAGCTACAACATCCGCTTCGACTCGCAGCCGCGAGAGCGCGACCGGATTTTCCAGTTCTCTGATGTGAGGGTGTTCGTCGACCCGAAGTCCTTCATTTATCTGCACGGCATGACCCTGGACTATCAGGAAACTCTGATGCAGCAGGGATTCGTCTTTGTAAATCCACAGGCCACGAAGTCGTGCGGCTGCGGGACTTCGTTCTCCGCCTGAGCCTGTGCGGCAGCCCACTTGAGTCGTCTTGCCCGCGGACTGCCGCTGTCACCGGATAATTCGGGCCTGATCGAGGGGCACTGTCCCGGCATGGAAGGAATGCGAAAGTGACCAAAGCTTTCACCGAAATCGGCGCCAAACCATTGCCGCAGGAAACCAATAGCTGCTGGTCCTGTGGTTCCATGCGCGCCGCGCATTTCTGCGAAGCCTGCGGTAAGGTGCAGCCCCCCGCCCCCGTTGATTATTTCTCCTTCTTCGGCCTACCCGCGAAGCTCACCATCGACGTTCCCGCCCTGGAGAAAGAGTTTTACCACCTAAGCCGTAAGCTTCACCCCGATCTCAGCGCGCGAGCCGGAAGCCAGGAACAGCAGTGGAGCCTCGAGCAGAGCTCACTGCTTAACGATGCCTACCGCACTCTGCGCGATCCCATCAAGCGCACCCAATACCTGCTACGGCTTGAGGGCGTGGAACTCGAAGAGCAATCGAAGAGCGCGACCGAACAGGCTCGCGCCACCGGAGGAGTCAAAAAACAAATCGTGCCTCCTGACCTGTTGGAGGAAGTATTCGAACTGAACATGCAACTCGAAGAGCTGAAAATGAACAAGCAGACGGAAGAAGACGATGCTGCGTTGACGGCGGAGATCGCAAGACACAAGGTTGCCTTGGAAGAGAAGTACGAATCGCTGCTGCAGGAACTGCAGTCGTATTGGAAACAATGGGATGCTCTGATGGAACGCAATCCCCGCGCTGAGTCTGCCGAGCGCAAGCAGATTACCGGCAAAATGGTGGACGTTCTCAACCGCCGAAATTACATCCGCAATCTGGTACGCGACGTCAATACCGCGCTGGAATGTTGATCGGAAGGAAGCCTGATGCAATTGAACGATTACAGCACGTTAGGGCGCTCAGGATTGCGCGTCAGCCCGCTCTGTCTGGGCACGATGACCTTCGGCACGGAATGGGGGTGGGGCGCCGAGGAGAGCGTCTCGCGCAGCCTGTTCGGGCGTTACGTCGAGCAAGGCGGGAACTTCATCGACACAGCTGATGGCTACACGGGCGGCAAGAGCGAAGAAATGGTGGGCAAGTTTATTGCCGATCGTGCATTGCGAGACCGGGTGGTGCTGGCGACCAAATTCACCTTCAATGCCGAGCCAGGCAATCCCAATGCCGGCGGCAATGGCCGCAAGAACATCTATCGCGCCCTACATGGCTCGCTTCGCCGGCTCAAAACCGACTATATCGATCTCTACTGGCTGCACGCGTGGGACACCATCACTCCAGTGGAAGAAGTTGTTTCGACCCTGAATGATCTGGTCCGGGAAGGCAAGATTCGTCATTACGGGTTCTCAGACACCCCCGCGTGGTACGGCGCTCGTGCCTACACACTCGCCGAAAAAGAAGGCAAGGATCGCCTGATCGCGTTGCAACTGGAGTACTCGCTGGTCGAAAGAAGCATCGAGCGGGAACATATCCCCGCAGCTCAAGAGCTAGGTCTCGGCATTTGCCCTTGGAGCCCGCTTGCCAGCGGATTTCTCACGGGTAAGTACAAGCGCCAGGGAAACGACGGTCAGGGCGACGGCCGCCTGGAGAAAACCAGGGACTCTCAAAATCCCACCCTGCTCAGATTCAACCAGAGGAACTGGGAGATTCTGGACATCTTGCTCGAGATCTCGAGACAGATTGGCCGCCCTGCGGCGCAGGTGGCGCTGAACTGGGTGGCCACGCAGCCAGGTATCAGCTCCACCATTCTCGGCGCGAGCAAACTCAATCAATTGGAAGATAATCTCCGCTCCATCGAGTTCTCCATCCCCGCTGAACTCCGGCAGAAACTTGATCAGGCAAGTGCGCCCGAATCGATACACCCCTATGTCTTTTTCGAGCGCTTCATTCAGGGAATGATTCACGGCGCCAAAGTTCAGGGTTGGTCTGCCACCCGCGTGCTTCCGGCTGAACGGTCCGCACAGCAGGAAGAACCCATAGGAGCCGAGAAGATCGCATGACCGCAGATCGCATCGTCGGGATCGACCTGGGCACGACGAACTCGCTGGTGGCCTTTATGCAAGGCGACACTCCGGTCGTGATCCCCGGAGATGATGGCTCGAACCTCGTGCCTTCCGTGGTGGCGCTGGACAAAAACAATCAGCCGATAATCGGAAACTCTGCCCGTCGTTTCTTGATCGAAACTCCGGAGCGCGCCGTCTACTCCATCAAGCGGCTGATGGGGCGCGGCATGGAAGACATTCAGGAAGAGCTGAAGCTTTTCCCATTCCGTCTTGCCGAGGACCTGCAGCCCGGCGAAGTCCTGCGCATCAAACTTGATCAGAAGACCTTCACTCCACCGGAAATTTCCGCACTGATCCTGCGGCAGCTCAAGCGCAACGCCGCGCGCTATTTTGCTGGACCGGTGAGCAAGGCGGTGATCACCGTTCCCGCGTATTTCAACGACGCGCAACGGCAAGCCACGAAGGATGCGGGCCGTATCGCAGGCCTGGAAGTGCTACGGCTAGTCAATGAACCGACCGCGGCGTCCCTAGCCTATGGCTTGGATAAAAAGCAGAACGGCATTGTGGCCGTCTACGACCTCGGCGGCGGAACCTTTGACATATCTATTCTCAAGCTGCATGACGGAATTTTCGAAGTGATCGCCACCAACGGCGACACGCATCTTGGCGGCGATGACATCGACAACCTGCTCATCACTATCGCGCTCGACGACATCCGCGGCGACCTCGGCATCGACCTGCGCCGCAATGCGGAAGCAGTGCAAGCGATTCGCAAGTCGGTCATCGAAGCCAAGATCGCCTTGTCGACGCAGCCCTCGGTAAAGCTTGATATTGAATTGCCCGGCAGCAAACGCTACCGGCGCGAAATTACGCGGGAGCAGTTCGAGCAACTAATCCAGCCCATCATCGACCGCACCGTTGGCCCGTGCAAGCAGGCATTGAAAGACGCCAACCTCAAGCCCGAGCAGATCGACGAAGTAGTGCTGGTCGGGGGATCGACACGCATCCCTAAAGTCCGTGCGCTGGTCAGGGATTTGTTCCACCGCGAACCGCATACGGACTTGAATCCCGATGAGGTCGTAGCCTTAGGTGCCGCGGTACAAGCGAACATTCTCGGCGGCCGTTCGGAAGCCACGCAGGACATGCTACTGCTCGACGTGACTCCTCTCTCGCTGGGCATCGAAGTCGCCGGTGGCGTCACGGACAAGATCATCCTGCGCAATTCAACCATCCCCGCTTCGGCCACTCAGTTCTACACCACGCAGATCGATGGTCAGGCCAATGTAGCGATTCACGTGCTGCAGGGTGAGCGCGAGTTGGCCAAGGATTGCCGCTCTCTTGCTCGTTTCGATCTGAAGGGCATTCCTCCCATGGCTGCCGGCATTCCCCGGGTCGAAGTGAAATTTCTCATTGACGCGAACGGCATCCTGCACGTCTCCGCGCGGGAACAGCGCAGCGGCAAGGAATCTGAAATTCAGGTTCAGCCGAGTTATGGCCTGACGGACGAGCAGGTCGAAGGCATGATCCTGGATTCCTTCGACAACGCCGAGGAAGATTTTCGTCGGCGTCAGTTGATCGAGGCCCGCAATGAAACAGCGACGATCCTTACCGCGCTCGAAAAGGCGAAAAAGAGTCCTGCCTGGGGACAACTCACGAGCGACGAGAAGAAGCAGATTGCAAAGCTGGAGAAGGCGCTAACCGCGGTCAATGCTGAAGAGGACTATCAGGCAATCCGAAAAGCGACCGACACCTTGAACCACGCTACGACACGACTGGCAGAGTTGATGATGGACAGCGCAGTATCCAGCGCCCTTAAGGGAAAGAATATGGAAGAAACCGACTTGGGAGAAGGCCCGACAGCGCCTCACCCCATGGCGAAAGCGGAATTCGAATGACCCTGTGATCCCCGGTGTCCCGTGTGCTGAAGCGTTTCTAGCACAGGCGGCACAGGGCGTCACGGAGGAAGACAGGAGCAGTCAATGTCAGACGAAAAAACTCAAGGCGCCAGCACCGCCACCGAAGAAGCCCCGGGCGAAAACATAGTTCAAATCACATTTTTGCCCGAGGGCAAGACTGTGCAATTCGAGCACGGCAAACTGCCCTATGAGGATCACGGCAAAGAAGAGTCGATTCTCGATATCGCATTGAACTTCGGCGTCACGCTCGATCACGCCTGCGGCGGCAACTGCGCCTGCACGACCTGTCACATCTGGGTGAAGGAAGGCGCCGAGAATCTCTCGGAAATGGACGACGACGAAGCCGACCGCCTCGACATGGCCGCCGATCTGCAACTGAATTCGCGCCTCGGCTGTCAGGCCCAGATTACGAAGCCGGGTAAAGTTGTTGTAGAGATCCCCGCGTGGAATCGCAACTATATTTCCGAGGAGCACTGAGATGGCAAAGAAGTTGACGTGGGACGACGCCGAAGACATCGGCATCGAGCTTTCCGAAAAACACCCCGAAATCGACCCGCTCTCGGTCCGCTTTACCGATCTGCACCGCTACGTAACCGAGCTCCCCGATTTTGCCGGGGATGCGCAAGCCTCGAACGAGGGCAAACTGGAAGCGATTCAGATGGCGTGGCACGAAGAGTATCAGGACCGCACCCAGGCGTAGAAAGACGTCCCGCTGGGGCCGTAGCACGAAGCGAAACGAGCAGTTCTGCACGCGAATAAACCGGGCTTTTTTTTCCAGCTTTTACAAACTGATGACAACCAGGCTCTGCAGTCCCTTTATGTTTACACGCATTGGGGCTGCAGGCCTCTCTCTCCGGCCACAACTGCAAAAGGGCACGGTCACTGTACCGTGCCCTCCTTTTTGCTGCAAGCTTCAGCCAATCGAAACCGGAGCCGCCTCTTCCACGTTGGCCTCGCGCAGAAACTTCGCCGCTTCTTCCGGCGGCGTGGGATTGATATAGAACCCCGTTCCCCACTCGAATCCCGCAGTCTTGGTGAGCTTCGGCATGAACTCGATGTGCCAGTGATAGTGGTCGTTAGTCGGATCCTGCACCGGCGACGTATGAATCACAAGATTGTACGGAGGGTTGTCGAGCACGCGATCAGCCCGGCCCAGCAGATCTTTCAAAGCCCGCGCCAGGTTCTCGAACATGTGAGAGGAAGAGTTCTCAAATGCCGACTCATGGGTCTTGGGCATAATCCACGTCTCAAACGGAAACCGGGGAGCATAGGGCGCCAGGGTCAGGAAGTTTTCGTTCTCTGCCACCACGCGCGTCCCGCTGTCCATCTCCTGCCGGATAATGTCGCAGAAAACGCAACGCTCTTTATACAGAAAATACTGCTTGGCTCCTTCGAGTTCCTGCACCACATTGATGGGAAGAATGGGCAACGCAATCAACTGTGAGTGCGAGTGCTCCAAGGAGGCTCCCGCGGCTTCGCCGTGGTTCTTGAAAATCAAAATGTATTTAAACCGCCGATCTTTTTTCAGGTCGAGAATGCGGTCCCGGAATGTCCACAGGACATCTTCAATGCGCTTTGAGGGCAAGGTGGCGAGATTGGCGGTGTGATCGGGAGTTTCGATAATGACCTCATGCGCCCCAATCCCGTTCATGCGGTCGAACATTCCTTCCGCTTGCCGGTTCAGATTGCCTTCAATACCCAATGCTGGAAACTTGTTCGGCACGACCCGCACAGTCCACCCGGGAGAATTTCGCTGCGGAGGAGGCCCGCCATTCGGGTTGGGACGATAAGCTTGAATCTCCGGAGGGGTCTTGCTCTCATTGCCGTAGCAGAAAGGGCAAAATCCGCCCTTAATCTTCATGTTTTCGCGCACAAAATCAGTGGGGCGCTTGGCGCGATCCGTCGAAATAATGACCCAGCGACCGACGATTGGATCTTTTCTAAGCTCAGGCACTGCTATGAATCCTTTCCGGGAGGACGAAAACCTTATAGTTTACGCCGCCAGTGAGGCATTCCGAAACAACTCGAACTGCGGGCGGGAGTTATGGCCGTCACAGTATACGCTTACGATATCGAACCTCCATTGGCATGACTGTGGCATGCTCCTCAAGTACTCACGCGCCACCAGCGCCACTTCTCGTCTCTTGTGATAATCGACCGCCGCCTCCGGAGTCTTCACATCGCGCGAGGTCCGCGTCTTAACCTCTATGAAACAAAGCATATCTTGCTCCCACCCGATTAAGTCAATTTCGCCCCGGCAGCGCGGAGAGCGGTAGTTTCGGGCGATGATGACGTAACCCAGGCTCCGTAAGTAGAAGTAGGCGTGCTCTTCTCCCCGACGCCCGGTGCGCTGCCGCAGAGGGCCCGACGGAGAGGAAATCACATGCGCAGCAAGCCAGTCCAGACCTCTGACCAACTCACGGGTGAAAATGGCTGGAAACATGGGCACCCGCAATCGACGGTAGCGGAATGCATCTCGGCTGGATGTGAGCCAAAGCACAGCACTCTGACTCCAGAAGCACTGGGTTCCCAGAATGGGACTGAAAAAAGGCGTCCCCAATGGTAGGGACGCCCCTTCCTGGATCGCGATATGTGCTCTACGCGCCCTTGCCCACTTCCCGGATGCACTCCGCGAGTACATCCACGGCGACGTCAGCTTCGTCCCGGGTCACCACCAGCGGAGGACATATTCGAACTGTGCTTGGCCCGCAGCCCAGAAACAGGACGCCACGCTCGAAAGCCATCTCGACAATGCGGTCGCGCTCGGCGGCTCCGTACTCCTTCGTCACTTTGTCCTTGACTATGTCTACCCCGATCATCAGCCCGCGTCCGCGCACATCACCCACCAGCTTCAGTTTGGATGGCCACTCCGCCATGCGCTTCAGCATGTGTGCGCCCACCTGCGCCGAGTTCTCGATCAAGTGTTCTTTCTCGATCACGTCGAGGGTGGCCAGAGCGGCAGCAATGCAGACAGGATTCCCGCCAAAGGTGGAGGCGTGCGATCCCGGAATCCAATCCATCACTTCAGCTTTCGTCATGGTAACGCCCAGCGGCATTCCGGATGCAATCCCCTTCGCCATACACACCATGTCCGGCTCAACTCCGGCGTGCTCCACAGCGAACCACTTTCCAGTCCGTCCAATGCCGCTCTGCACTTCATCGACGACCAGCATAATCCCGTGGCGATCGCAAGTCTTCCGCAGTTCCTGCATGAAGATAGTCGGAGCAACGACGTAACCACCTTCCCCTTGTACCGGCTCGACAAAGATGGCCGCGACTTCTTCCGGAGCCAGCGTGGTCTTGAACAACTTCTCTTCGATGAACCGCGCGCAGCCCAGGGCAAATTTCTCCGGATCCTGCGCTCCATCCACGCACCCGCGGTACACATCGGGATAGCGGACGTGGGTAACTCCCGGAACCAACGGGGAGAACCGCCGCCGCTGCTGCGGCTTGGATGCAGTCAGCGAGAGTGCGCCCATGGTGCGTCCGTGGAATGCGCCGAAGAAGGCGATGACGTTTTGCCGCTTGGTGTGATAACGCGCCAGTTTCAGGGCACACTCGACCGCTTCCGCTCCAGAGTTTCCGTAGTAAACGCGATGCGGCCCTTTCATGGGAGCGATCTTCGAGAGCCTCTGGGCAAGCTGCACCATGTTCTCATAATAAAAATCTGTTCCCGACATGTGAATCAGTTCGCCCGCCTGCTTCTGAATGGCGGCAACCACATCGGGATGGCAATGTCCGGTCGAGGTCACAGCGATACCGGCTGAGAAGTCAAAAAACTCGTTCCCGTCCACGTCAGTCACGACAATGCCGCGTCCGCTCTTGGCCACCATCGGGTAAGAGCGGGTGTAAGACGGCGAAATGAATTTCTCGTCGCCCTCGAGCACACGCTTGGCATTGGGCCCGGGCAGGGCAGTTTTAATTTTAGGACCAGCAGTTACGCTCATAGTCTTGGTAGTCATTTGAGTTCCTCCGTTGTTGGGAAGGGCACGACTTTCAGTCG
>JAICJP010000221.1 GCA_025928375.1 Candidatus Sulfotelmatobacter sp. | reverse complement strand
GGCATCTGCGTGGCGTCGGGGAATGCCAGGTTAAGAATCATGCGCGCGCCAGCATAGGCGACGGCGATTCCGATCAGGCCTCCGGCAGCAGCCAGAAGCACGCTTTCCGTCAGTAATTGGCGGATCAGAACAGATCGGGACGCGCCCAAGGCGGTCCGAATCGAGGTTTCTGCCTGCCGGGCTGTGCCCCTTGCCAGTAGAAGATTGGCGATGTTGGCGCACGCGACCAATAAGACCAGCGCGGAAATCCAGGTCAGCAGGCGAAGACCGTCTCCTGTCTGTTGCTGCAGATTCTGGATGCCCGCCCCTCCGGGAGCCAATACCACGTGCTGCTTCGGAATCTCTTTGTCGCCGCCATTGCTGGTGTAGGCGGCTTGGGTTGCCAACCAGTGGCGCAACGTAGTGGAGATCTTGGTTTGCAAGGCACCAGGAGCGATGCCGGGCTTGAGTCGGCCAAGCGCGTACAGCCAGTTGGAAGCGGGCTGCCTCAGAATGCTGGTTTCCCCTTCCAGCACCGGTTCGGCATTGAGGGGAATCCAGAAGGCCGGAGGATTGGGGCGAATGCGATCTCCAAAGAAGCCCGGAGGCGCGATGCCAACAATGGTGACCGGATGGCTCTGAATGAAAAATGTGGACCCGACAACGTTGCGATCGCCCGCATGATTCGCCTGCCATCCGGCATAGCTGAGCACCGCGACCGGCGCAGCGCCGGGAACGTCATCGGAGGGCAGAATCATGCGTCCGGCATAGGCGCCGATTCCAAAAGTGGTGAAGTAATTGCCGGAGACGTACTCGGTCCTCTCCGCTTTCGCCGCGGTGTTTCCGACGCGGACGTTCATCATATTTTGGCCTGACTGAAAGGCCGCCAGTTGCTCGAACTCCGGGGTGGAATTCTGCAATTCGCGGTAAAGATCGTAGGAGAACAGGTCGAAATCGCCTTCGTCGTTCAGGTATCCACCATTGACGCAGCAGTCGTCGTGGTCGCCGATGCGGTAAAGGGTGGCAGGATTGCTTACCGGCAGGGACTTCATCAGAACGGCATGGACCAAGGTGAAGATGGCGGTATTCGCCCCAATGCCTAGCGAAATGGTGAGAACAACCGTAGCCGCAAACCCGGGAGATTTCTGGAACTGGCGGAAGGCAAATTTCAAGTCGTTCATAGCTAAAGTATGGACGGACAAGAAGTGGAACGGAAAGCAGAGGTCCATGTAGGGACAGCCGCCATCGGCTGTCCAAGGTTTTGAGGCAAAGTACCTGCAGAGCTCAGCAGCCTATCAGAGGCGCCTTATTCCAGTGATGGAAGGTTTATGTAGGGACAGCCGCCATCGGCTGTCCAAGGTTTCGAGGCAAAGTGCCTGCAGAACTCAGCAGCCTATCAGAGGCGCCTTATTCCAGTGATGGAAGGTTTATGTAGGGACAGCCGTCATCGGCTGTCCAAGGTTTTGAGGCAAAGTGCCTGCAGAACCCAGCAGCCTATCAGAGGCGCCTTATTCCGGTGATGGACGCTGGCCGATAATCCATATGCTGCTGATAAAACGAGCTCGCGCGAGCATTCCCAGTGTGGTATTCCAGAGATGCAAACTGCGCGCCCTGCCTGCGCCCCCACTCTTCAGCCGCTCGAAGTAGTCGTCCGCCAATTCCTTGTTTTCGATACTTGGAGCGTACCGCGAACTCCGCCATGTGGCAGTAGATGATTTCTCGGTGCATTGGATCCGGCGACTGTTCCAGTCGGGCGTCTATAAATCCCACGATTTCCCCAGCCGTTTCCGCGACAAGGGTCAGGCTAATGCCAGCTCCAGGCCCCTTCGGATGCTGCCGCCCTTCGCGATACCGTGCCGATATAGTCTCAATATCGGGTGCCAAATAGCGTTCAGGATCCAGGCTGGCGTGAAACTCAGCACTTTCCAGAAATGTGCGAGCGATTCCGGCAGCATCCTCTGAAACTGCCGGACGGATCGTAATCGGTGCGGCGGAAATAGCATCGTCGGTGAGAAGCGCATCGCGATTGCTGCTCGATGATTTAAAAGAATCCGATCCTGCAAGAGCCAGCCAAGCACTCCAAGAGAGGACGCCACGCTCGGGTCGGGGCGGGCCCGGCAATGCTGCGATGAACTCAAGAAGATTGTTATCGGGGTCGCGGAAATAAATCGAGACCGCGGGCATCCACGCGAGAACCACAGGTTCCTCTGTTGGGTCGCCGCTAAAATCGAGTGGTTGAATCCCTGCATTTCGCAAGGCTGTGGCTGCGTTCAAGAGATCCTTAATTTCCACTCTAAAAGCCACATGAAGCGCCAATCGTTGAGGTACAGTTCCAACATCCCACAGTCCCAGCATCGCTTCGCCCGGATGGGCTGCCCAAACGAAAGCAACTCCCCGCTCGGGAAACTTCGAGGCTAGTGGGAGTCCCAAGACCTCAGTATAGAAAGCAAGCGATCGGTCGAGGTTTGAAACTTGGAGGTGCGCTTCAAATAAGTCTTGGATCGGGATCAGCATTGGATCTCCACGCGTCTTTAGAGCCCGTCATCCGCCGTTCTACGTGAGTGCAAATCGGACAGAGACTCTGGCAGGGTGGTCAAGTTCGGTGCGTCGCAAATCCACTCTGTGGTCACACGGCCAGCCGATGCCTCCAGGTGTTTTTTTCCAGACAATAAGGGACCGAGCGCGAGCGGCCCCGAGCCGCCCAACGCCAGGGTTAGCAGGCATGCCAGATAAAGCAGATCTAGTTCATATCCAGGCTTGCCAAATTGAGCTCCGGCTGTGGTTACCGCTTGAAGTTTGATCGAACTGAACCCGTATGGAAGGTGAACAGTGAGGGCGGCCACCAGCAGGATCGCCGCTAAAGGGATGCTAGCAACTATGACAAAAATACCCAACAGCAGAGCGAGGCCGCCGATAAGCTCCGTCCCGATCGTCAGCCAACCCATCAACCCGGGCGCGGGAACGCCGAGCACAGCAAGAATGCTGATGAAATGTTCTGGACCCTTCGCCAGCTTGGCGTAGCCGTGCGCCATGAACCCGTATCCCACCACTAGTCGCAACGGCAGCATCGCGAAGTCGGTCAATTTCAATGGTTGCGAGTGGTGTAAGTGTTTTTCCGAATGAACAACCATGTTCAGTTCTCCCTCAACTCACCTCGAGTAACGTGATCAGAACCCGAACTAGCGAATCCGTGCGTCGAAAACTGTGAGTTGCGGCTATGCTTCACCGCAACTCACAACGGCAATTTAGAATGCAGCGATACCGTTAAAGCCCGCCTTTGCGACGAGCACATTAGGTTCGCCGACGTTGAGCAGGGACCCATCTTCCTGAATAGCGAAGATGCCGATCGTGCCGTTTCCAGAATTGAGCGAGTACAGGAACTTGCTATCGGCAGTGACTGCGATATCAAGGTTTCCGCTCCCAGTTGGATTGATACCGATAACGGTCGCGCCGATGGGCGTTAATGCGCCGGAGGCAGCAATGGAAAATCCGGCTATTGTCGATGAGCCTGCGTTCGAGACGTAAACCCATCGTCCATTCGGAGTCGCAGCGTTCCAACAGTTCGCGTTGCCGAAGGTCGGTACCCCTGCACTAATGGCCGACAGTGTCCCATCCACTTGCACCGCGTAAGAAGAGATTGTGGAAGCATTATTGCCACCGCCGGGTCCCGTCTCAGAAACCAATACTGCACCATTGGGAGCGAATGCCAGTGCGAACGCGCCCGGTTGTGCATCGGGATTGACGTTAATGGGCCCTAGTGTGCCGTCAGGCCGGACCTCGAACACATCAAGGTTGTTGGTTGCACGCTCAGTCGCGAGCAGGAATCGACCATCAGGACTGAACGCCAGCGAAGCCCCTTCCGAGTTGTTCGTGGTAAGGAATCGAATCGATTTTGAGATTTGCCGAATCTGCCCGCCAGGACTCAGCGTAAAGCCCACGACGTTGCTGCTGCCCCCCACATTCAGGACATAAACCAGCGAGCCATGCTGCGCCACAGCATTTGGTTCGGCGCCGGCTGTGAACTTTCTATCCACTAGGATGAGGCGGGAACCATGAACCTGGAATACTGAAAGGTCTCCGCTACCGCCATTCACTGCAAATAGCAGCGAGTGGTCTTGGCTTAAGGTGAGTGATCCCTGCGATTCCAGGGGGTCAGTGGTACCGCCCGTGCCACGCCCACCGGTCGCGAAGCTTCCGGCCCGTTGAAGTGATCCATCTGCGGCTCGCGTAAAAGAAATAATTTCGTTACGCTGGGCGGAGTTGTTCATGACAAATACTGTGCCCGCTGGATTGGAACGTTCGAACTGAGCCCGGCTCTGAATGGGGTAAAAAGCGCTGGTTGCGAGAGCCACCATCAGTAGACTGCGACTTACTCTTAACATCCCTGAACTCCTCTCATCACAAAATGTACGTGCCATGAAAACTGATCAGCTCAAACCGAAGCGCTGTCCAATCGCATGTACGTCGCTAGTGAGAGCGGCGCCCAGATGAAAAGTTTCGACTTTCACTTGTCAAAACTCTGTCTCCGCAAATTGCTGCCACATTTCGCTGCTTGTCCTGGAGACTGCAAAGTCCCGCGAAGTTTTCCACAGCAAATATTTTCAAATTGTGACGTACAACCTGTACTGAGAAATCTAGCTGTGCAACTTTGGGACTATGCATCACCAAGGTCCCAAAAGCTCCGACACGCAACCCAAGCAATCGCCCGCCCCGGACACTCCCTGGATTCCCAATTCGGCACTCCCGCCCGTCCACCACGACTCCATGAACTCCATTGTTCGCAAGACTTTACTCGCAACTCCTGAGTTCCCAAGACTTTACGCGGACCTGGTCCTCTCCACCCGCCCCAACTCCGCAGAAGCAAAGATCTTACGTCCTAAGTACCAAAAAATTCTCGACAGGATCAATCTCATGCAAAACAGAAAAACCTGCACTCATATCAAAATCTCCGGCATCCGTTGTGGCTCTCCCTCTCTCCGCGGAGAGCGCTTCTGCTACTACCACCAGCGCATGCATCGCGGCGTGCGCACGCCGCCGCAGTCGCGCCTGCACCCCATCGCCTGCATCGAGGACAAAGAGTCCATCCAGGCCGCGCTGGCCGAAGTTATCAATGCGCTGCTGCGCAACACCATCGACATGAAGCGCGCCACGCTGATCCTGCGCGCCCTCCACATCGCAGTAAAAAACGACGCCCGCGCCAGCGTCAGAGCGCAAGCCAGCAATATGGTGAAAGAAGTTCCCGAGTACAACGAAGTGGGACCCAGCCGCGCCGCCGATGGCCTCGTCGATCTGGACGTCCCCTACGAAGCCAGCTTCGGCCAGGACCCGCGCGCATCAAGACCCCAGCGCTATTACAAAACTGCCGAGCAATTCGCCAAAGACCGAGACGAAACCATCGCCAACTACTACGGCTTCCCCACCGCCGAAGCCCACGCCGCCGCAAAAGAAAAGGGCTGGACCCCCTACTCCCAAACGCAGCATCCCACAGCCGAACCCACCACAGCCCATGTAGGGACAGCCGCCATCGGCTGTCCAGGCGGACCGGCAGTATCGGTCCGCAGCGCACTTGCCCCAAGCACACCGTCCTCCCACGACGTCACGAAACCCGCCGTTACGAACCCGCCGAACTCCGCACCCCTCAGCGTACCCCGCAAGCCCCCCACCCCAGCGCCGCAACTACCCGCAAGCAAAATGAAAGCAGACTCGCACGCGGTGAGATGAGACCGAGAACTGAGAACCGAGAACTGAGAACTGAGAACTGAGAACTGAGAACAAAAAGCCTCTCGTTTCCGAGAGGCTTTCGGGGGAGGGACTTTTGGGCTAGGCGCCCGCTGGTCCGAAAAACTTACTTTGGTTGCTGCTGCGTGTCCGAGCTCATGGGCGCTCCGCTATTCGAGGAGAGCTGTTCGAGATCGTTCTTCAGCAGGCTCACTTCAACGCGGCCACCGGACAGGCGCTTGGTCTTTGCGTTCTCATCGGTGGAAGGAACCGGGGCATTGCCCATGCCGACCAGGTAGATGCGATAGACCGGGATCTCATGATTGAGCACCAGGTAGCGCACCACGGACTCAGCCATCTTCTGCGAAGTCGTGATGGCGGTCTGGCCCTTGCCGGACGAGAAGCCCTGGACTTCGATGATGTAGCCGCGCTGTCCCTTTACGCTGCCGGCCATCTGGTCAAGAGCGTCTTTGGCATTCTTGCTCAGCATGGTCTGCCCAGCGCGGAAACGGATTTCGGTTTGGTTCGACGCCTTGTACTGGTCGATGTTGCTGACGACGTTCTCGACGGTCTGTACGCGGGTCGTCACCTGTTGCGCGGAATTCTGCGCCTGGGTGGCCTTGTTGCCGGCGTCCACGGCGTGCTGGTCAGCTTCGTTTGCTTTGTCCGAAGCCAGCTTGATGCCGGCCTGGGCGCGAGAATCGACGTCCTTGATTTGCTTGCTGTTCTGCGAAGTCAGCTCATCGAGCTCATTGACGCGGTCCCGGATGGGCTCGGTCTGCCGCTTTACGTAGTTCTTGCGGGCGAAGGGATTGATGCGTCCCCAGAAACCTTCACGGGACGGGGCGGCCAGAGGAGCTTTGCCGGTGGCGTTGCCGCCGCTGTTGTCGGTCGACTGCGTCTGCTGCGTGTTGGCAGGCTGGCTCTGGTCCTGGGCGGTCTGCGCAAGGGCCGGCAGAGCGAGCACTGCGGCCAGAGGCAGGGCAATGACGAGACGGTGGTTCATAATGACTTCCTCCAAGTTGGGGGAGCGTTGGCGCTCCACTCCGGCACGCCTGAGCGTGCTTGAATTGTGATATGCGTCCCCTGAACAGTAAAGAAAGCTAAGCAGATTCGCTAAGCTGGCCCGTGGTGACGCTACGCGGAGCCTTTGAACTCTCGGCGCCAGAATCATGCGCCGCCCTTCTCTATTACATGTGGGATGCCAAATCGGCCCTCGAGGTTGAACGGCTAAGCACTTGGAAACTATGCCTATTATAGCGTCCATGTTGCGGTAAAGTCAGGCCTGCCAGCGCGGGGCAGGGTAATTTTGGCAAACCTGATATAAAAACTGCGTGGAAATTGAACGCCTTCGGTAACCGTCATCACTCGACGGCTTCACATCAAGTGAAAAGAACTGCATATAGAAAGGAATTTTGCCAATGGGTGTTCTGCGAAGGGTAACTGAGATTGGGTTACTGGGGCTGGTGGTTTTCGCCAACGAGGGACTGATCTTTGGGGATGAGCCAGCGCCGCCGTCATCGCGAATCTCCGCAGCCCAAAAACAGCAGTATGCCGACTTAGCCGTCACCTGGATGGAGGACTACCTGCGCATCGATACTACCAATCCGCCCGGTAATGAGATGAAGGCGATTTCCTTTTTCAAAAAGATTCTCGATTCGGAGGGGATCGAAAACCGCGTCTTCGAATACGCGCCCGGTCG
>JAICJP010000064.1 GCA_025928375.1 Candidatus Sulfotelmatobacter sp. | reverse complement strand
ACTGCCGGATGGAAGAAGAACAGAGCCTTGACGATTTGCTGCGCCAGGTTTGTCCAATCATCCCAGCGTCGCAGGTGCGCCAGTTCGTGCAGAACCACCTGGTTCAGTTCGCCTGCCGAAAGTTCCTCGAGTAGCCATCGCGGGATCACGATTGCCGGCCTGAACAAGCCCAGAGCAGTCGGAACGCGAACTTTCTCCGAAGTGCAGAGCACAATCTTGCGTCCGGTCTTCTTGCGCTGCAACGTCGCGGCTACAAGCGGATCGATCGTCGCCGGATGCAACGCGACGCAAGTGGTCCGGAGCTGGTGAAGATGCCATACCGATACGGCGACGCGCGCCAGCAGCAACACCGCAATGACTGCCCATGCGGAGAACAAGTAAACTGCCCACGACCCCGGAACCACAACCGCCGGAGCACTCGAAGCAAGCTGGCTGTGCGGCCACAACCCTCGCGCCAAAGGCAGCACGGTAATCGCCAGCAATGCCGCGAACCCGATGGCAAAACGCGTCCCGGCATTCTGCCGCCGTGACAGTCTCAATATCAGCGCCGCAAACAGGCACACCGCGAGCCCTTCCGCCAGAGAATCGACCAGCCGCATCGACGAATAGCTCGCAATCGCTTCCAGGTTCACGGCCATCATCGTGCGTCCTCTTTGCTTTTTTGCAGCAACTCACGCACCCGCGCCAACTCCTCCGAATCAATACTCTTTTCTTCCAGAATGTTTAGGATCAGCAGTTCATCCGAATTGCCGAAGAAGCGGCTCACCAGGTGCCGCACCTCAAAGCGCGTCGCATCCTTCCGGTCCAGTTTCGCCATGTACACGTGGGTCCGCTTGTCTTTTACATGCTTCACGTATCCTTTTTTTTCCAGAATGCGGATGATGGTGAGCACGCTGTTATAGGCCGGCGGAGACTCCGCTGTCAGCGCCTGCAGGACTTCATGCACGGTGGCCGATCCCTTGTCCCACAGGACATTCATGATTCGCAACTCGGCTTCGGTCAGGGTTGCGGACTTGGTGCGGGCCAACGTTTCTCCTCCTGTTATTTACGTCTACTTATTTAGACTCGGCGGTCTTAAAAAGGTCAACTAATTTATTAGTTGCGAGTAGGCGACCACGCGTTGCCCGTACCGTCCGGACGACCTTCTTTTGCCTGCAAGTCATTGATTTCATGTAAATGAGTGCCAGAACGCAAACTGCATGAATGTTCCTGCAGGACGTTTTCGCGAACAAACACAGCCCGGGGTGATCGCGGTCACAGAACAGGAAAGCGTCTGCGGACCAAGATGGAAGCCTGCCGCGTCCCCAGCTTTGGCCGAGGAGTCTCAGTGCGCTTTCTGAAACCAACCAGGCTGCGACTGTACTCGCAGATCTTCTTCTTCGCGCTCTTTCTGCTGCTGCTGTTGCGCACGGAATTCCGCGGCTCTCTGAGCAGTTCCGCGCAAGAGATTCGTCTGCCTTATCCGGTGGGGCTGTTCTTCCGGCTTGATCCGCTGGTTGCGATTTCCACTGCGCTGGCCTCTCACGCGCTCTACAAAGGCCTGCTCGTCAGCCTGATAATCCTGATCCCCACTTTGTTTTTCGGGCGCTTCTTTTGCGGATGGATTTGCCCGCTGGGCTCCATTCACCACTTCTTCGGAAGCTTGAAATCGGAACGCAAACGCGGCAAGCAGTTGCTAGATTCGAACCGCTACAAGCGATGGCAGAACACTAAGTACTACTTGCTGGCTGCTGTGCTCGTAGCCGCTGCGCTGGGCAGCGGAATTTTGGGCTGGCTGGATCCGTTCTCGTTTTTGGTGCGCTCGCTAGCCTTATCGATCCTGCCGGGCACCAATTATGGATTGCAGGCTTTGCTGAGACTGCTGGAACAAAGTCCGTGGGGAGCGCTGCGGGGAATTGGAGGGGCGCTGCACTTCGTACTGGGTGCGTTGGTGCTCAATTTCAAGCAGCCATATTTCCGGCAAGGCGTCTGGCTGGGCGCGCTCTTCATCTTCATCGTTGCTCTGAATTTTCGGATCACACGCTTCTGGTGCCGCGCAATCTGCCCCCTGGGAGCGCTGCTGGGGCTGATCTCCCGCTGGTCGGTGCTAGGTCTGGTGAAAGACTCTGCGAAATGCAATGACTGTAATCGATGCCTGCTGCGCTGCCAGGGAGGCGACGATCCTATTGGCGGCGTGGCCTGGCATCAGCCGGAATGTCATTTGTGCTTGAACTGCGTCGGCGAGTGTCCAGAACATGCGCTGCATTTCAAACTGTTTCCCACGCAACAGACAGCGGGCGCCAACCTGCAACGGCGCAAACTCCTGACCGGACTCGCCGCTGGCGCCGCAGTCGTGCCCCTCATGCGCAGCACTCCCGGTTTTGCCGCGGAGCGGCACGAGCGCTTGCTGCGTCCCCCTGGATCTGTTGACGAGGAATTCTTCCTGGCGCGCTGCATCCGTTGCGGCGAGTGCATGAAGGTATGTCCTAACAACGCCCTGCAACCGGCGCTGACTCAAGCAGGTCTGGAAGGCCTTTGGACGCCCATTCTGGTTCCACGCATCGGTTACTGCGAGACCAGTTGCGTGCTGTGTTCCCAAGTGTGTCCCACGGGCGCGATCTGGGAGATCACGGCAAAAGAGAAAGGCTGGTCGGTCGATGTGGGCAGCACCAGCAAACCGATTCGGCTTGGAACTGCCTTCTACGACCGCGGCCGCTGCCTGCCTTGGGCGATGGCTACGGATTGCATCGTCTGCGAAGAGTGGTGTCCGACCTCTCCCAAGGCGATCTATTTCCGGCCGGCAGAAGTGTTTGACGCGGCTGGAAATCCCAAGCAAGTGAAGCAGCCGTATCTGGATCCCGCCAGATGCGTGGGCTGTGGAGCGTGTGAGAAGGCTTGTCCGGTGCAGGATCGGCCAGCGGTTTACGTGACCAGCGTGGGCGAGAGCCGATCGCGCAGCAATCAGATCCTGCTGAATCGAAGGAAAGGGTAAGGGCATGACCATTCCGGAGAAGATCGAAAGCAGCACAGCGACTTTGAGCCGTCGTGAGGCGTTGATCCGCTTGCTCCGCGCAGCCGGGGTTGGCGCAGGAGCAGCGGGCCTCGGTGTGTGGCTGAGCCGACGCAGTTCGCGTCCAGAGGTAGTGATCGCTTCCAACGTGAAGCGCGGCCACACGGTCGCACCCAATCCGGCGCTCCCGGAGATGGCGATCATCGAAGGAGATGATCCCGCTCAACTGGCGCGACAAGCTGTAGAAGAACTCGGGGGAATGAACCGTTTCGTCTCTCGCGGCGATGTCGTGCTGGTGAAACCAAACATTGGTTGGGATCGCACTCCGGAGCAGGCGGCGAACACCAACCCGGATATCGTCGCTGAAATAGTGCGGCAATGCCTACAATCGGGCGCGAAGAGAGTCTTTGTGACCGATGTTAGCTGCAATGAGGCCCGGCGCTGTTTCCAGCGCTCCGGGATCGCGGCCGCAGCCCAGGCTGCGGGCGCAGAGGTGATCCTTCCTGATCCTTCGCGTTTCAAAGAAGTGGATTTGAAGGGCGAGGTGCTGACCCGGTGGCAGGTTTTCGACGCCTTCCTGAATGTCGACAAGATCATCAACGTGCCTATCGCCAAGCACCACGCACTCACCGGCACAACTTTAGGTATGAAGAACTGGTATGGAATCCTTGGAGGCTCGCGCAACCAACTCCATCAGAGAATTCACGAAAGCCTGGTTGATCTTGCGGATTTCATGCGGCCAACTCTGACCGTCGTGGATTGCTATCGAGTCCTTCTGCGCAACGGTCCCACGGGTGGGAATCTCGACGACGTTCTGCTGAAGAAAACGCTAGTCGCCTCCACCGACCCAGTTGCCATCGATGCTTATGTCGCAAAATCCATCTGGAATCTCGACGCGAGTTCTCTTCCTTACCTTGGAATGGCTGCCCGGCGCGGCTTAGGAACGATGGAGTTCGAAAAGCTGCGCACTCGAATTAAAACAATTTAGAAAAAAAAAGCTCCTGACCCGAATGTCTGCAACAGCCCGGTCAGGAGCGTGCGCCCCTCAACGATCTTGACGCGCGAGCGGAGTGTCGTGCTCACTGGTACGTGAAATTAAGCTTATCCACGTAGACGGTGTAGGGAGTCTGTTTGTAGTTGCCGTCGGACTGATAATTCACGGTGATTCCGTACCATCCCACTGCCGAGAACGGTGGATAAATCTTGTTCAGCACGTGAGTGACACCGTTAAACGTAATCGACTGATAGAGCAACTTGTTGTCGGCGGTCCGCTGGACTTGCAACGTGAGATGGTTCCACTGGTTGATCAGCGGATTGCAAGCAATGCCAGTGGAGACCCACTTGGCATTGGCATTGTCCCAGATGTCCCACTCGTTGCCGCCGCCGGTGCGGCACTCGTGGCCCCAGGTAAAGCCCATGTTATTGAAGAACTGGTTAACGTCGAACTCCAGCGCCTGCGCCCCTTGCAGGTTACTTCCCCAGAAATAGACGTCGTAGGTGAAGTTATGCAGCGTGGGCACGATGGTATGGCTGGTGTCGGGCATGCCCTCGGACGAAAGATCGCCGATGAGGTGATTGTTCCAGAGCACGTCGGAGTAGGCCATGGTGCCACCGAGGTTGTACTGCGTTGTACTGCCCGAGAGGGTTGGGGATTTGACGCCCTGGTACATCGCCCAGGTGGTTCCGGGTCCGCTCGGAGTGCAGTAGTTGCAGTCCGCGTAACTGGGTGGCTGCTGGGCGTAGCTGCGCCATCCGCTATGACTCTGAATGTTGGTGAAGGTCTTGCCGCTCCCGCTGACAGTTATGGTGACCGGTTTGGTGGCAACTCCTCCGCACTTGTCCCATTCTTCGACGACGGTGTTGTACGTTCCAGGAGCCAAGTTGAGACTTGTATTCAGGCTGGCACCTTGCACCGTGTAAGCCAGCTTGGAAGGTGCTGTGTAAATGCCCATCGACTGGACGCCCGCGGAACAACTCGTCGTGGCCGTAGCCACGAAATGGGCCGGAGAGCCGACCGTACTGTTGCTGGCTGGGGAGGTCACGAAAACGCCCGTGCCTGACTTCACCGTGATGTTCACCTTTGTCGTCAAAGCTCCGCCACAGTTATCCCATTCTTCGACTACCACGCCGTAAGTGCCCGGGTTGAAGTTCAGGGTCGTGCTCAGAGTGGATCCACTGTGCACGTATGCCAGTTGATAGGGGGCTGGATAGATGCCCATGGAGGCGACGCCCTTGGCGCAGGAGGTGGACGCTGTGGCTTTGAAGTAGACGCTGCCGTTGACCGTACTATTGTTAGTGGGGCTGCTGACAGTGACGCCCGCGAACGCGGATACAGCCGAGCACAGGACGAGGATGGAGAGTGTGCTTAGGACGTGCTTCTTCATTAGGGTAATTTCTCCCGTGGAATTTTGGAGACCCCGTAAGGCCCTTTTTTGACAAGGGGATCCACCGATGAAGGCGGGGACACCTTGGACCGTGCTTGATCCGCAAGATGCGCCTGGGACGGCTCTTTAGGCGAGAGCGGAGGCTTGCACTTTTCTGAGCGGAGTGTTCAGCCTATACAGGGAATACCCGAGTGTCAAACGGAAATGCCAGTAGACGCGGAAATTACGCACTCAAAGGTACTAAGCCCACGGCGCGGAAAGCCGCGATGGGGCGGGGTTTGCGGAGCAGAGGCTCAGGAACGCTTGAAGTACTGGACCGCACGCTCGTGCTGCTGCGCAGCTTGCCGCGTTCGGAACGTTCCAAGGTTGCGTCGCTTTCCGGTTTTTTGGTTCTTCTTGCGGGAGTACAGACGATACTCACCGCTTTTCAATTTTCGTATCACGGAGACTCGTAGACACGCGTGGAATCAGCCTTTTGTGCGGCGGTGGCTTTTTCTAGTTCGGCTGGCTTTTACGGCCGCCTTGTGACGTGAGTTCGATCCGCGCTTGCGGGCTGCTGAGCGCGCCTGTCGCGAAAGAGCCTGGTGCGAAGCGGCCTCGCGGCCTTCTTTCTTCAACGCCTGCTTGCGCGCGCGAGAACGCCTCGGAGATGCCTTGCGGGTCGAATGGCTTTGGCCCTTTTGGTAATCGCGAGCCGCTTTCTGCCGCGTGCTCGCCGAGGTCTTGCCGCGACGCGGTGGGTTGAGCTTTACGCCTGCGCGCCGGGCTTTCGACAGGCCGATCGCGATCGCTTGTTTGGGCGAGGCTGCACCATGTTTTCCTTCGCGGATGTGATGGATCTCTTCGCGGACAAATTCGCCCGCCTGTGTGCTGGGAGACTTGCCTTCGCGTGCGTCTTCGCGCGCCCTTTCAAGAGTTCGTTTTTCCGGCATGGTCCACCTCCTGAGATCAATTTAGTTCTGACGCTTGGCGGGAGGGCATCGAACGCTTTATGTAAAGGGACGAGCTGATCGCTGTATAGGTGAAATGCGACTCTCAGCGCAACATTCCGAATAACGCTGTTCAATAAGAAAACAGATTCACTCTGTCGAGCCAGACGGTGTACGGCTGCTGGTCCCAGTTGCCGTCCATCTGGAAGGCGATATCGATTTCTTCCTGAGTCCAGTTCGGCTGCGCGGTGTAGTAGGTATCGACGTCATAAGTATGATCGGCGACGCTTAGCGCTATGTAGTGAACCTGGTTGCCGACTCTCTCCAAAGTCCAGACCATGTGGATCCACGTGTTTGAAGGAAAATGATTGCATGGGATGGGTATCGGTTTCCACACTTCGCCCAGGGGGTCCCAGATATTCCACCGGTGGCTGTCGTTGAAATCGCACTGCGTACCCCAAGTCCAGCGAGTTCCTCCGAAGGCCTGGTTGACGTCGAATTCCAAAGACTGAGCGCGATCGCCGTGGTCGATGTAGAACCACAAATCGTAGTTGAAATGCTGGGGGTAAGATCCACCGCCGATGGGAGTCCAGTAGAGTTCGTTGGAATACGCGTGCTTCCCGGCCAAAGTGAATTTCGCGGCCGAGCCATCCAGGGATGGGGTTTGCTGATGAAGCGTGAGCGTCGAAACTGCCACGCCTAATCCCGCCGCACAGGTGGTGTGCACGATCACCGCTGAGCATGAGACCCACTGCGGCGATTCCTGAAGATTGAGCGCGCCGGGCAACTGGCCCACAACATTGACCTGCATAGAAGTGGTTGCGATGTAACCGGCAGTGTCCTCGGCGACAACCTCAATGGTATGCGCCCCGTTCGGCATCCAGAGCAACTGGTTCACGATGGTGCTCGGGGTGTAGAGCACGGCAAAGTTATCGACGTAGACGCGAACGGTGTACACCGGATCGGGGGGAGTCGCAACGGCGACTACAGGCACCGGCGCCTGCACGCTCGCGCCCTTTCCGGGAGAGCTGATTTCCAGGGGAAAGCCGCAAAGCGACGCGGGGGGAGGCTCGGCCGCCGGAGGAACGATGGTCAGGTCAGACGGAGGCGTCGGCGTGATGGGGCAGTTGGCGACATTCTTGGGCAGCCCAGAACATCCGCCCATGATGGCGAGAATGAGCGCCAGCACCACTGTTAGAGCCAACAGTATGCATTGTTGAACTTGATCTCGCCGTACCGTACCCCGCATCTCGACCTTCAACGTGACTTCCCTTTCCAACGACCGGCAATTCCGAGCGGTGAGAATGCGGCCTCTTTTGATGGCCCTTTTCAATTGCGATGTTTTTGTCCTAGTAAGCCGTTAAATTCACTTGATCCAGCCAGACGTTATAGGGCTCCTGTTTGTAGTTACCATCCATCTGGAAGGCGACGTCGATCTCCTCCAGAGTCCAATCCGGCTGATTCGGGTAGTAGGTGTCCACGTTGAAAGTCTGATCGCCAACCGTGAGACTGATGTAGTGCACCTGGTCGCCGACGCGCTCGACATTCCACACCAGATGAATCCATGTATTTGCCGGGAAGGGCTTGCAGTCGTAGATAGTGGGTTTCCAGCCGTTCACGTCATCCCAGATGTCCCACTTGCCGGAGTCATTGAAGCTGCACTCCGAACCCCAGACCCAGCGTTTCCCGCCGAATGTCTGATTGATATCGAACTCGAGCGCTTGCGAGGCGTTCGGGTTATCAATGTAGAAATACAAGTCGTAAATGAAATGGCTGACGTTGTCTCCGCCAGCTACGGGATTGAAGTACAGCATGTTGGAATATGCTGTGGGACCACCCATGGTGAACTTTGCGGCCTTACCATCCATGGAGGGGCTGGATTGATTTTCCGTCAGGGTGGAGACCGCGGTGCCGAGGCCCGCGGCGCAAATCTGGCCATCGCGACCCGAACCTGTGGGAAACAGCGCCGAACAGGATTGCCAGCCGGGCATGGCTTGTATGCCGCTGATCGTGGTCTGGGCGGTCTGCGAAGCAACCGTAATGTTGAGGATGGTGGCCGAGATGTAGCCCTGGTTGTCCTCAGCCATCACTTCCAGCTTGTGCGTGCCAGGCGAAGTAAAGATCTGGGTGTTGATGGAATTATCGAAGGTGTAGTACACCGCGAGCTGGTCGACATAAACTCGCATGAAGAAGATGGGATTCTTGGGATTGGCGGAGGCGACAACGTTGATGGGCGAGGTGACGGTTCCACCATCGATGGGATTGGAAATGGTCAGCGGGAAATCATTGGAGCCCGGGGGCGGCGGGACCTGCGCTGAAGGTGCGGGCAGCGGACTCGTTTGCGGCGACCACGTAATCGGCACGGGCGGAGTAGAGGGATAGTTCGGTTGGCTGGGCGTGGGAGTTGTAGGCGTGGTTGGAGTCGTGGTGGTCGCTGGGGATTGGCCAGTTCCGCTTCCGCAAGCGAGCGAGAACAGAATGAAAGACCCGCTACAGGCTGCAAGGAAAACCGAAAAGACACGTCGCGCCACTTGGGGGCGGGCAGCAGACACACTCATATTCCTCCAGACCTCGGCATGTGGGGGCCATCTAGCGGCTCGAGCGGAGGAAAGCCGGTCTCATTAAAAAAAGCGATTCAGCTCAAGGCTGACAACTTAACTCTAGAAAGGCGGCGCACCCAGGAGCAATACGGGAACTCCCGTAAGCTCCGGGATGCAATCCTGATGTTCTTGTGATTTCAATGATATGCAAGTTATTTCCAGTCCGGAATGGCTCACGTACCCGGCAAACCGAGCTGTTCTAAATGCATCAGCATATCGGCTGGGTCCGAGTAGACCCGAAACGCGCCGGCGCGCTCCAAGTCCTCCACTCCGTAGCCTCCCGATTGCAGCGCGACTCCGAGCGCGCTTTTGCGTACGGCCGCAAGCATGTCCCAAACGCTGTCGCCGACAACAATGCAGTTACCAATGGCGCGCAGGCGTTCTGCCGCCGCTACAAAGATGTCGGGGGAAGGCTTGGCTTTTTCCACGTCATCGCCAGTCACAATCTCGATGCTGCGAGGCAGGTCCAAGTGCTTGAGCAGAAGGCTCGTTTGGGCTTGCCCGCCCGTGGTTGCGATTGCAATACGAATACGGTGCCGGGCGAGATGGTGCAGCAACTGATTCGCGCCAGGCAAAGGGGATAGGCGAGAAATCGAGCGCCGGAAAATGGAGTCATGCCTCTTCTCGAGCTGATCGAGGTCGGGATTCGTTTTTCGCCGGGGCAGCTCGCGCAGCAGCTCTTTCAGGAAGGCTTTGCCACTCATGCCAATGCGGCGATGGATTTTCCACTGAGGGATTATGATTTGTGCCGAACGCAGAGCTTCGGACCAGGCAGCGACGTGCTGATAATTACTATCGATCAGAGTGCCATCCAGATCGAACAGTAGTGCGGGCCATTCCGACCCGGCGGGCTCCTGGATGGACCGACTTCGGCTCATGAAATAGATTTCCTGCGCATTCGGTCACGCTTCGGTGCGAAGCGACCGCCGAAGGTTGCGCAAACATGAACTGAACAGTCAGCAGAACCCGTACGCCAACCACCTTAGGTGAAAAGTCATCTGAAAGTGTGTTCGTTGAGGCGCCAGCGTAGCGGGAACTCTGCCGAACGCCAGCGAACCCAAAACCGCGCGCACGCCCAGAACCAGCGTGGAATCCCTAACCAAAGGAGTCCAGTGGATGCGGATTGCCCAGGTTGCGCCCCTTCATGAGAGTGTTCCGCCGCGTTACTACGGGGGAACCGAGCGGGTTGTATCATGGCTGACCGAAGAACTAGTTTCCCTCGGCCATGACGTTACTTTGTTTGCCAGCGGCGATTCGGTAACGAACGCGGAATTAGTGAAATGCTGCAAGCGGGCGCTCCGCCTGGACCCGGATTGTATGGATCCGCTGGCGCACCATGTGTTGATGATCGAGGAAGTTTTCAGCCGGGCGGAAGATTTCGATATCATCCACTTTCATACCGACTACCTGCATTTTCCCTGCACCCGGCGGGAGAGGGTTCCCTGTATCACAACCCTGCACGGGAGACTTGACATCCCGGACCTGGTTCCCTTGTATAAGGAATTCAGAGAGGTGCCGCTGGTTTCGATTTCAGATGCGCAGAGGAGGCCTCTTGGCTGGGTAAATTGGGTAGCTACGGTGCACCACGGCATGGCAACGCACGAACTCCCGCTGCAGGAAAAACCCGAAGATTATCTGGCGTTCCTGGGCCGGGTCTCGCCTGAGAAGGGTCTCGATCAGGCCATCGAGATGGCTGTCCGCGCCGGAAAGAAGTTGAAGATCGCTGCCAAAGTCGATCGTGCGGATCGGGATTACTTTCAGGAAAAAATCAAACCTTTGTTGAACCATCCGCTGATCGAATTCGTGGGAGAAATCGGCAGTGCCGAGAAGGCCAGGTTTTTGGGGAATGCGATGGCCCTGCTTTTCCCGGTCGATTGGCCCGAGCCTTTTGGACTGGTAATGATCGAGGCGATGGCCTGCGGAACTCCGGTGATTGCGTATCCCTGCGGCTCGGTTCCCGAGATCCTGCTGCACGGAGTGACTGGCTTCGTTGTGCATGGCCTCGAGGAAGCAGTGGCGGCGCTGGATAAGATCGACGAAATCGATCGCCTGGCGTGTCGCGAACATTTCGAGCTGAATTTCTCAGCCGGCCGGATGGCCAAAGACTATCTCAACATTTATCAAACGCTGATTCACGGCAAGTCGGCCCCGATGGCGGTCGAAGAGGGAGTGTTGAATTGGATGGAAGTGGGATCGCAAACGCCCAGTACTACATAGCGACCACGGCCGCCCGGGCAGATGATCGGGCCCGGGTTCTTAAGTACGGCAGGATTTTTTACGTGTTCGACCGCCTGGGGGACGTGCAAACGTCCGGCATGGGAGAACAAGGCCTGTTCTACGACGGGATGCGATACCTGTCGGAGTTCTGCGTGAACCTGTGGAACGAGCGGCCGATGCTGCTGAGTTCCACGGTGGCGACGAACAATTTTCTGTTTACCGCGGATGCGGCCAATCTCGACGTATTCCGGCAGGGATCCGTCGCCATCCATCGCGGCGTATTGCACCTGGTGCGCTCTCGCTTCCTGTGGCGCGATTCATGTTTCGAGCAATTGCATTTCGTGAACCACGGGCTGGATGAACTGGAGATTCCCCTCACCATTCGCTTCGATGCGGATTATGCCGACATTTTTGAGATTCGGGGCACCGGAAGAGAGAAGCGCGGACGGCGCCTGGCCACCCAACTTTACGACAATACCGTTGTGCTGGGATATGAGGGGTTGGACCGGATTGTCCGTGAAACCCTGATCGAAACCAACATGACTCCTGACCGAGCCTCTGAAACGGGAATGGAATTCTATTTTTCGCTGAGCCCCAAAGAGCACGTGACACTCGAGCTGGAGATCGGGTGCAACCTGGAGCGGCCACACCATTTCATGGGCTATGCGGATGCGCTTTCGGCATCGCGCTTCGAGCAGGCCGCGACGACCAAGCATTTTCCCCAGATCTCCAGTTCGAATTCGCGCTTCAGCGACTGGATTGCGCGATCGTTTTCCGACCTGGAAATGATGATTGCCGGAAATCCCGAACACGACTATCCCTACGCGGGCGTTCCGTGGTTCAGCACTGTGTTCGGACGGGATGGGATCATCACCGCCCTGCAAACCCTATGGCTGAATCCGGACATCGCGCGAGGAGTCCTGGAATATCTGGCGTCGCAACAGGCTGACGAGGTAGATTCATTTGCCGACTCAGAGCCGGGAAAGATACTGCACGAGATGCGACGCAGTGAGATGGCGACGCTGGGCGAGGTGCCCTTTGGACGCTACTACGGCAGCGTGGACGCGACTCCGTTATTCATAATGCTGGCGGGCGCTCACTTCGACCGCACGGGTGATCGCCAGTTCCTCAGGCGCATGTGGCCGCATGTGGAACGAGCTTTGGAGTGGATTGACAAGTATGGCGACGTGGATGGCGACGGATTCGTGGAATACAGCCGGCACTCGCACGAAGGACTAGTCCAGCAGGGCTGGAAAGACTCGAATGATTCGGTGTTTCACGACGACGGCCGGATTGCAGAACCACCGATTGCGCTGTGCGAGGTGCAAGGCTATGTCTATGCCGCGAAACTTGCGGCGGCGCGGCTGGCGAAAGTTCTCGGGAATAAGGATCAGAGCTGCGAACTGGAGTTGCAGGCAGAATCATTGCGCACGAAGTTTGAGGAGCAGTTCTGGTGTAACGATCTGGGAACCTACGCTCTGGCGCTCGATGGCCGCAAGAAGCCGTGCCGGGTGCGAACTTCCAATGCCGGCCACTGCCTGTTCACGGGAATCGCTTCCACGGAACGCGGAAAGCGGGTGGCAGAAACGCTGATGGACGAGAACTCGTTCACGGGTTGGGGAATTCGTACGGTCGCCAGGACGGAATCCCGCTACAACCCGCTTTCGTATCACAACGGGTCGGTGTGGCCTCACGACAATTCCATTATTGCTTATGGCATGGCGAAGTATGGATACAAGAAGATGGCGGGACAGATTCTGCTGGCCATGCTGGATTTGAGCGGCGAGGTGGAACTGCACCGGCTTCCAGAATTGTTCTGCGGCCTGAAGCGACGGCCCACCGAAGGGCCGACGCTCTATCCCGTGGCCTGCTCTCCGCAGGCTTGGGCAGCAGCCACTCCGTTCTTCATCTTGGAAGCCTGCCTCGGAGTGACGATGCAGGCTGAGCGCGGACGAATTCTGTTCGATCGCCCATTTCTTCCCGAGGGCATTCCGCAGCTTTCGATTCGCAATCTTCGATGCGGAAAGGCAGCGGTGGACCTGCTGCTGGAACGCCGGGGCGAATCCGTGCTGGTGCACTGTGAGAGCAAGCAGGACGATGTGGAAGTTGTGACCACCGTTTCCTGAGCGCAGCTAGAAGCGCGTGTGATACTTTCCGTCCACGGATATTCCTCCCACTTGATCGCGCGCAAGGCTCACTGACCATCTCTTATTGATCTGATATTCCCCCTGCACGATCTCACTGCCGGGCTGGGAAACGTCGGTAGAAAACGAGAACAGCAGTTTGTTGGTGACCCTCTGCTGAATGGCGATTCGCGCCGACGGGTTCGAGTTGTTGCCGCCGAGAGTGGGATCGATCTGGAGACTGGAGATGCCAGCCAGCTTCTGGATGCCGCTGCTCAGTTGTCCCGCGACCTGGGAAGCGATCATCGAATCGGTGCTTTGACTGCTAGCCGCCTGTTCCTCGGTAGTCTTGCCTCGGGCTACCAGGTTGATGACGTCCGCGGTGGCCAGTGGGGGATCAGAGGTGTATTCCGTGGTGAGTTTGTCGAGCGGGCCGCGCATGGTGAGCGTCAGGCTGTATTGCTCGATGGTCGTATTCACGGACATGTTGAGCACGGGATGGGTCTGGTTGGGATCGTCGAAAGTGATGACGCCGCGCTGCAATTTGTAACGCACGTTGCGGAAGAAAAGTTCGCCCGAGGTGATGGTTGTACGTCCGGTGATAACGGGTTGGTCGGCGGTGCCACCGATCTGAAGATTCGCCTGTCCGGCGACGCTGACTTGAGAACTTACAGCATTCAGGTTGCTTTGCGTCTGGACGTTTATGGCGAGTCGGATGGTGTCCGCGAATCCGGGCTGCGAAGGAGTGTTCCCAGTACTGAACTGATCCCCGAGTCTTGCCAGATCGAAATCGGGGGTAAAAGAAAGACTGTCGATCAGTACACGGCCACTCAGGACGGAAGCCTGAGTCGTCCCGGTAAAAGCGAGATTCGTATCCAGCACCGTGCGCAAGCCCTCGGGATAACGGATGCGAACGGACTTGCCCTTGACCGCAACGTTGAACTGAACTGAGGGCTTGTAGGAGATCGCACCGCCAAGGTCAATCTCTCCGCCTCCGACCTGGGCGGTCATGTTCGCGATCTGCACGCGGTCCTTGGTGATGTCCATCGTTCCATTCAACTTCTCTACCCCGAGCGGGGCGTCGGCAGTGCTCAGGGCAACATCTTTAAATCCGATCTGGCCCTGCACTGCTTTTGTTCCGGACGCGCGCACATCGAGTGCTACCACGCCGGAACTCTGAACGTTGGGAGCAAAAATCTGCAGGATTCGCATGTCGATCGAGCCTTGCGCCGTGAGGGTGGGGGGCGAGCTTCCGCCGATTGGAATTTGGCCTTGCGCTTTCAGCGAGGTGCCGGTTCCTCGAATCTCGGCCGGTTGCAGCGTCACCAAGGAATTGGCGTAGTCCGCGCGTATGGGTTGCGGAATCCCGATCTCTATGGCCTGGTATTTGGCTTGCAGAACGGGAATCGACAAGTGGGCGACCAGTTTTGATTTGTCTTTCAGAGGTCCCTTCAACGTGGCATGCAGTTCAGTTTGCCCCTGAAACCCCTGCGGTACGCTGGACGCATAGGTCGCCAGGAGCAGTTCGAGAGGGATGGTGTTGGTGTCGATCACCGCGTCCGCGTCGTAGTTTCCGGTGAGATTGACGGTGCCGTGCGCGCGGATGGAAGCGGCGGAGACGTTGGTTCCGACATTCAGGTCGGCTTTGTGCTGCGCAACCCGCAGATCGGCCTTGAAATTTGAGATGGAGCCTTTCCGCATCTGCAACTGCGGTAGCTGCACAGTCGCGACCAGTTCAGGATTGTCCACCGTACCCTGACCGTTGACTGAGGCCGAGATGGTGCCGTTGATACCCAGGTTCTTTTCCTGGAGTCGCTGCACTTTTTGCAGGACGACGGCGGGAGCATCCAGCCGAACCTTGTACGCCTTCGACTTTGGGGTGTAAGTGAGATCAGCATGGATGGCGCCGGCCGGGGCTGAGACATTCAGCGTGGAGACAACCGACCCGCTCTCGGTATGGAACTTTGCGGCGAGAACTTGAATGGATTCGCCATAGGCCCGGGCGTTGGAAATCTGCGCCGACCCGGAGCCTTCCGGCTGCAACTGCGAGCCATCCAGGTTGATGTTGGCGGAAAGATCGCCAGAGATGGGGTAGTTCTTTCCTGCCAATTTCTGAAGATCGGTGAGGCGCAATCTCTGGGCGTTCAAGCGAGCCATGATGGGATTGGAGTTTTGATATGTCCAATTTTTCAGGGCCACGCGCGCGGTGACGGTTACTTGTCCTTGCTGCGCATTGATGAGGGATGCGTTGTCGATGGTGGCCTGTCTAGGATCGGCATGCATCGCGACCTTCGCCGTCTTCCACTCACTGCCTTCCACCTTGAGATCTTGAGCATTCAATTGCGCCGCTATGCGAGGCCGCTTCATCGAGCCCTGCACGGTAGCGTTCAAAGTTGCGGAGCCGGAAACTGCCGGCGGAGTGCTCGAATTCGAACGGAAGGAAGCGGCCAGGGATGCGAGTTGGTGGAGATCGCTGGCTACGGCCTGAATCTGCAGGTTGGAGTGATCGCTAACCACGCCTTGCGCAGTCAGAGTAGCGGAGGGAAGCTTGAAACGCGTATCGCGCACCGAAATGCTTTGCCGAGGTCCGTCATAGGAGAAGTGAAGGGCTCCATCAACCGGGACATCGCGCGCAGAAGGATTGGAACGGCTGCTGGCTTGGGCTCGAATCACCAGATCGGATTGGGCGCGCAGGTTACTGATACTGCCTTTCCAGGCAGCATCCGCTTTGCCACTCAGCGTCCCAGATAATGTAGCCTCCCTGGTCGCCTGCTCGCCGCCCATTTGCTGAATGGCTCGGAGCGAAATGCTATTCAGGGCCGCGTGGACGGTCGACTCCGGCGTGCTTTCCAGATGCTTCATCTCCGCATTGGCGGT
>JAICJP010000438.1 GCA_025928375.1 Candidatus Sulfotelmatobacter sp. | reverse complement strand
TTTGCGCGCACGTTACGCAATAAACGCACCTACACCATCGGCGTGATTGCCGAAGAAATTGGCGATTCCTACAGTTCACCCATCATCAGCGGCCTGGAGCAGTATCTGCGCAAGCGCGATTACTTCTTCCTGACCGTTGTGCATCGCCACGATCAGGCACTCCTGAGCCGCTACGCCCAGTTGTTATCCGAGCGCGGGGTCGAGGGCATCATCACCGTGGACACTACCGTGCACGAAACTCCTTCGCTTCCGACCGTTGCCATCGCCGGACACAAGAAAGTGAAGGGCGTGACCAACATCGTGCTCGATCACCATCAAGCAGCAGTGCTCGCCTTGAATCACTTGAAGGATCTGCACCACGAGCACATCGCCTTCATGAAGGGCAATCCCATCAGTTCGGATGCGAAAGATCGCTGGGACGCCATCTGCGAGGTCGCCGGCCAGATTGGCATCAAGATTGATCCGGATCTGACAATCCAGATCGACACCGATGATCCCACCCCGATGCTCGGCTATCCCTTCGCCAAGCAACTGCTGGCCAGAGGAAAACCGTTTACCGCTATGTTTGCCTACAACGACATCTCGGCCATCGGCGCGATCAGAGCTATCCAGGAGTGCGGGCTCCGTGTCCCGCAGGATATTTCTGTCCTCGGGTTCGACGACATTCCCGGCGCTGCGTTTCACACTCCCAGTCTCACCACCGTTCGCCAGCCGCTCAACCGCATGGGGGAAGTCGCTGCACAAACGCTGTTGGAGCGAATCGAAGGCAACAAAGAATACCCAGGGGAAATCGCCATCGAGCCCGAACTGGCGGTGCGCGAATCAACGGCACAGGCACCCGGCTCCTGCTAGCATCGTAGGCTGCGTCGCGCATCTCGGTGCCGCACCTCATCCATGCCCTCGTCCCTGACAGAGACAAGTCCGGTATCGGTCCGGTTGCTCACCCTGGCTGCTTATGTCTCATTTGTTCCCGTCGGTGTTGCCACCGTGCTACTCGGACCCATGCTTCCCATCCTCTCGGCACGATGGTCCCTCAACTACGCCCAGGCTGGGGCTCTGTTCCCGGTGCAGTATGTCGCCTCGACGGTTGCGGTAGCGCTCTCCGGAGTCCTCGTATCCCGCTTTGGATTCCGGTTCGCCATCCAGACAGGACTCTTTCTGGTCGCCGTCGGCCTTGGATTACTCATGGTTGGGCCGCGGTGGTTGGCCGTGATCTGTATCGCGGCGTACGGAGCAGGAAATGGAGTGGCCGTTCCGGCCGCCAACTTAATGGTGGCTGAACTGAACCCCGGACGCCGCAGCGCAACTTTGAATTGGTTGAATTTCTGTTGGAGCACGGGTGCGGTCGCGTGCCCTTTTCTCGTGGCCGCTGCTGCCAAAGCGCATCACGTTCCGTTATTCCTGATGATGGTTGGGGCATCCGCGCTTGTGATCGCAGTTCTGTTTACGCTCGCGCCGGCCGTCGAGCCCCGAGCGGTTGCCACTCCCCATGGCGGCACCCTCGCTGTGATTCGACGCAAGCTGTCGCCATTCCTCATGCTCGCCGCGCTTTTCTTCGTTTACGTGGGTACAGAAAACGGATTCGGCTTTTGGGTTGCCTCTTTCGCCAAAAGCCTGGGCAGCCTGACTGCGACCCTGGCGCTCATGACGCCGTCGTTTTTCTATGTAGCCCTCATGTTGGGCAGAATGCTCGCACCCTTCCTGCTTCCCTCGTTTTCTGAAATCAGACTGGCGCAAGCTGGGCTGATCTTGTCTTGCGCCGGCATGGCCGGAATGATCTTCTCTCACCAATTGTTGGGGGTCGTCGCGAGCGCTTCCGCCGCTGGACTAGGTCTCTCAGCCGTCTATCCCATCACGATCTCAATCCTATCGAGGGACTTCGCAGGCACCTCCTCGCGCATCGGTTCATTTATGTTCGTGCTCTCGAATGTCGGAGGCGGATTATTTCCCTGGATTGTCGGAGTCACCTCCGACGGATTCGGCACGCTAAAGGCTGGATTGTTTGTACCCCTCCTGGGATGCGCGCTGATGTACGTTCTATATCTGCAACCCTGGGATCAGCTCAACCCTGCGGTACCAGAAGTAAGTTCATGATGCTCAGCGGCCCACGACTTTTCCGCCTAAGCGCCATAAGCGCACAAGCCGGTACAGCGGGAACAAGGCATCAGGAAGGCGGAGCGCCGCCCATTCGCCCGGGCCGGGCGTGAGTATGAGACGACTGAGAAATCGCATGCGGTCTCGCCTGTTTTCCCGCATCCGCATCATCAACCGGAAGTAGGCGACTGATTCGACGTTGAACTCTGCCGCGGCTGTGATGTAACCTTCAATCTCATTCGCCAGTGACTCTGTGTCCGGTTCGGATCCGGGATGAAGGGCCGCGGTTTCTGGGATATCGACACGCAAAAGCCGGCTCGTCAACAGCAGGCTCACCCGCACGATTCGCACGATACCCAGCTTTCTCGCCTGTTCTGCGATCCACGCCCAATCTAACTGCGGCAGAACCATCATTCTGGCCAGATCGCACAACCAAATCAGGCGTCCCCAGACGTGCTTGGCTGCATGCACGCAAAGAACAAGGAACAAGTCTTCGGCAGAAGGTGCCTTCATCAAGTAGCCTGCCACCTTGAGCGAAACTGCACGGCGGAATAGATCCTCCTGGTTAAAATCAATGGCGTAGAACCTGGGCAGAATCGCCCACTGTACTTCCAGCATGTTTCGTCCGGCTCGTGAATCGAACACGCATTCGTATCCCGATTTCAGGGAAGCGCGTTGCTGCGCGGCAGACAGGCTGGAGTGCGGCACATACCCCAGTTCCCGCACCGCCTCCTGAATTTTTGCCAGCTCACCCGCATGAATCAGTAAGTCGATATCCCCCGTCTGCCGCAGTGCCATGTCGCCGTACAAAGACTCGGCCAGCGCCACGCCCTTATGGGGCAGAACTTCAATCCCCTTGCTTGCGAGATGATCGACCAAATGGATCAGTGCGCGTGCGAGCAGCATGGCCCTGTGCAGATTCGTCTGATACAACTGCGTCAGCATCCGCATCTCTGGCGCAGGAATCATGCCTTCTGATCGAGACAACGCTTGGAAGACAAGAGGCTGGACGCCGTGGCGCTCAGCCAGATCAAACAGAGCTCTCCAGCGCACGCGCGCCGCTAACAAGCGCAGCCGGTCGGAGTTTTCGCCCGATACCGCAGCGCACAAAAATGCCCATTCGGCATCCGGCGATGAAATGAGGACAGGGCTGTCCTGCCTTGAATCAAGGGATGGCGGCGCGCTCACGCAATCGCGCCGGCAGCAGGACTATTCCCCGGCGCAGCCACAGGCAGAATCTGCACCAGATTTGCCCCGGCTCGTTTATTGTTCAACATGTTCGCGGAAGGAATGCCCGTACGCGCAAAAGACTTCTCGCAATCCTGCGACGAGGGCCCGCGCATATTTCCTTCCATGTA
>JAICJP010000141.1 GCA_025928375.1 Candidatus Sulfotelmatobacter sp. | reverse complement strand
CTTGATCCCACGGGAATCTCAGGTTTCCGCTGATAACGCAGCACTTTGCGCGCTTTTCGTTCTGGGAGTATTGCGTACTCGCCCTCGCAAATGCGTGACCGTAGTTCTTGACCTCGAGGGTACCGTGTGCTACACGCGACGGTCGGACCGTAATCGTTTACGGAATTCATCTAACTAGCCTTCGCATCTGAGCGACCTCTCTGGTCGACGGAGGAGAACCCCGTGGAAAGAAATCTTCGCAACATCCTGCAATCGGTAATCGTCTTCATACTTCTACTTGCGGCTTGCGCTGCGCAGAACAAACCTCTTTATCTCGATCCTTCCCAGCCGATCGATGCCCGCGTCGACGATCTGATCAAGCGCATGACGCTGGAACAGAAGGCAACCCAGGTGGTGAATCAGGCTCGCGCGATTCCCGAGTTGCAGGTTCCTGGCTATGACTGGTGGAGCGAGGCCCTACACGGCGTCGCCAACGCCGGCACCGCCACTGTCTTCCCGGAGCCGATCGGGCTGGCTGCGACTTTCGACGATCCGCTCATTCATCAAATGGCGATCGTGATTGGTACCGAGGCCCGAGCCAAGCACGAACTGGCCGTGAAAGCCGGACGCCGCGACATTATGGAGGGCCTCGATTTCTGGTCGCCGAATATCAACATCTTTCGCGATCCGCGCTGGGGACGCGGCCAGGAAACCTACGGGGAAGATCCTTTTCTAACCGGACGCATGGGTGTCGCTTTTGTTACGGGGCTGCAGGGCGACGATCCGAAGTATTACCGCGTGATTTCGACGCCCAAACATTATGCGGTGCACAGCGGGCCGGAGCCTTCCCGGCATTCCATTGATGTGCAGGTCTCGAAACATGACATGGAAGATACTTACCTGCCGGCATTCCGCGCAGCCGTCACCGAAGGCAAGGCGGAGTCCGTCATGTGCGCCTACAACCGGGTAAACGGCCAACCTGCCTGCGCCAGCGATTTCTTGCTGGTCGACACCCTGCGCGGCGCATGGAAGTTCAACGGCTACGTGGTATCCGACTGCGATGCCGTGGTCGATATATTTGAGGGGCATCATTACACCAAGAGCCAGGCCGAGGCCGCCGCGGTCGCCATGAAGCATGGCATGGACAACGAGTGTGCGGATTTCTTCACCATCACGAAGGACGATCATGATTACCGTCCTTTTATTGACGCCGTGCACCAGGGCCTCATGACCGAGGCCGACCTTGACCGCTCGCTGAAGCGCCTGTTTACCGCTCGCATGAGATTGGGGATGTTCGATCCTCCCAACATGGTCCCCTACGCGAATACGCCCGCGTCGGAAATCGACAGTGCGGCTCACCGGCAGCTTGCGCTCAAGACCGCGCAGGAATCCATGGTGCTGCTGAAGAATGATGGCGCGCTGCCGCTCGGATCGAACGTGAAGAAAATCCTCGTGGTCGGGCCGCTGGCAGACCAGACTCAGGTTTTGCATGGTAATTATGCGGGCACGGCCTCGCATGCCGTAACTGCGCTCGAAGGAATTCGCAAGCAGTTCGGCGCCCCCAAGGTTTCTTTTGTGCCGGGCACGAATTTTCTGCGCCAGGAGCTTGTGATTCCCGCCTCTGCTCTGTCGACCGAGGACGGCAAGCCGGGATTGAAGGGCGAGTACTTCTCGGGAGACCTCTCAGGCACTCCGCAAGTTGTCAGGGCAGACCCTGAAGTCAATGTGGATCTCTCCCATCATCCCGACCCGCATGCCATCTCGCTGCCGAACGGAATGAAGGAATTTTCCGCGCGCTGGACTGGATTCATCACTCCGGCGGAATCCGGGCTGTATCGCATCGGCTTGATTGGATCGATGAATCGCATGTGGCTCGAAAACAAGTTGATCGTGGACGATGCGGTCCTGCACGATCCCAATACCCAGACCGTCGAGATGGAATTGACCAAGGGACATCGCTACCCGGTGAAGATCGAATACCTGCGCGGGGGATTCGGCACCAGGCTCGTGTGGCTGCCCATCAGCAAGAATCCGCTCGCCGAAGCGGCCTCGGCAGCGCGCGACGCCGACGTGGTGGTCGCGGTCGTAGGCATAACGTCCAAGCTCGAAGGCGAGGAAATGAAAGTCGATCTTCCCGGATTCCGCGGCGGCGATCGGACCAGCCTCAACCTGCCTTCCGAAGAAGAAGTACTTCTGGGCGCGATGAAGAGCACTGGCAAGCCCCTGGTCGTGGTCCTGATGAACGGCAGCGCCCTCGCCGTGAATTGGGCCAACGATCACGCCAACGCCATTGTGGACTCCTGGTATGCCGGGGAAGAGGGCGGAACCGCCATCGCGCAGACTTTGGCAGGCGAATACAACCCTGCCGGACGCCTGCCCGTCACCTTCTATAAAGGAGTGGAACAGCTCCCCGACTTTGAAGACTACAACATGAAGAACCGCACCTATCGGTACTTCACAGGCCAGCCACTGTACCCGTTTGGCTATGGCCTCAGCTATTCAACCTTTGACTACAGTGGGTTGAAGTTTTCGAATCCCACGCTGCAAGCCGGAAGCCCCGTCGATGTTGACATCAACCTGAAGAACACGGGCAAGCGGGATGGCGATGAAGTCGTGCAGCTTTACATCACTTTCCCGAAAATGCCGGGGACTCCCTTGAAGGCTCTGCGTGGCTTCACGCGCGTACATCTGAAGAGCGGCGAATCTCGACAAGTAAAGCTGACGCTCGCCCCGCGCGATCTGAGCTATGTAAATGACGCCGGAGACCGGATGGTCGCGGCGGGAGATTATCTGATCACCGTAGGCGGCGGCCAGCCCGGAACATCAGCCGCGCATGTGGATGGGCATCTCACGATCCAAGGCGAGGAGAAGCTGCCCGAGTGAATTGCGGGTTTCAAGACACGCGGGCGAGCTTTTCTGAGAAACTATGAACGGCGCTCTGTTTGGCCCATGCGCACATGATTCGTTCTGGTATTGGTCGGCTTGCGTTTCTCTGCTTTCTGGCTGCGAGCGCGCCTCTGATGTCGCGCTCGCAGACTCCTCCTTCCAAGGCAGCGCCTGACCCCTCCGGCAGTCCGGTCCATTTTGTCTATCAGCCGATCGACTTCAAGTTGGACTCCGACGAAACTCCCGACCATCATGCCCCCGAGACAATGGCCGGCGGCGTTGCCGTTTTCGATTACAACAACGACGGCAAGCTGGACATCTTCTTCACCAACGGCGCCGACATCAAGACGCTGAAGAAAGATTCTCCCAAGTATTCCAACCGCCTGTTTGAGAACGACGGCCAGGGACACTTCACCGACGTGACCGAAAAAGCCGGGCTCGCAGGCACAGGCTATGACACCGGCGTAGCAATCGGCGACTACGACAATGACGGCTTCGAAGACATCTTTCTCGCGGGCGTGCATCGCAACACGCTCTATCACAACAATGGCGACGGCACGTTTACCGATGTGACCGCCAAGGCCGGGCTCCATAAGCCTGATCCGGAGTACGGCCCGCTGTGGGCTGTTGCAGGTGCGTGGATCGATGTGAACAACGACGGACTGCTCGATCTGGTCGTCATCAACTATTTAAAGTGGGATGTAAATCACGAACCCGTGTGTGCCGGCTACGGACACAACGACTACTGCCATCCCAAGATGTACAAGCCCACCCCGAATCAACTGTTCATCAACAAGGGCGACGGGACTTTTCGCGACGCTTCGGTGGAAGCGGGTTTTCGGGCGCATCCCGGCAAGGGGATGGGCGCCGCGGCCGCCGATTCGGAGCTCACCGGCCGCATGGATCTCATCGTCCCCAACGATAAGTTGATGAACCAGTTTTATAAAAACAAGGGCGGCGGAAAGTTCGAGGAAGTGGCGTTCGAAGAAAACGTCGCCCTGCGCGAGGACGGAGTTTACATCTCCGGCATGGGCACAGATTTCCGCGATCTGGACAACGACGGCTATCCCGACATCGTCATCGTTGCGCTCGATGGCGAAACCTTCCCTGTCTTCAAGAACACCGGCAAAGGAAGTTTCACCGAAGTCACGCGCGAGAGCGGCATGACGAAGCTGACCTTGCCCATGGCGGGATATTCTCCCATGATCACCGACTTCGATAATGATGGGTGGAAGGACATCTTCGTTTCCCGCGGACACGTCCAGTCACTGGCCTCGACCAATCTGAAAATCGAGCAGCCCAACACGGTCTTCCGCAATCTGGGCGGAATGAAGTTTGCGGCTCTCACCGGCGACGCTGGCTTTGAGGCGCAAGCTCCCGCACGCCATCGTGGATCGGCCTTCGGCGACTTGAACGGCGACGGACGCCTCGACGTGGTCGTGAGCGCGCTTAGCGCTCCGGCTGAAATCTGGATGAACCAGAGTCCGGGCAAGGCCCACTGGATCGAGTTCAAGCTGCAAGGCACAAAGAGCAATCGCGACGGCATTGGCGCGCGCATCAAGGTCGTGACCAGATCCGGCGCGCAGTACAACCACGTGACCTACAGCTGCGGCTACGCCTCATCGAGTGCGGGCCCGGTGCATTTCGGCCTGGGTGCCAACACCTCGGCGGACCTGGTCGAGATTCGCTGGCCCTCGGGCACCGTGCAGACTCTGAAGGATGTGGCCGCGGGTCGCGTGGTGCAGGTGAAGGAATCGGCGAAGTAGACACCGGCCGCTACCAAGCCCCACTCTAAACGCCGCAAAATACGCGGCACTTAGAATGGGGCACCCTCCCGTCAAGTTCGGTGTCTACCGCTCAACTACGGAGTGGTCTCCCCGACGAAAGACTGGCAGGAAACATTCGGGTGCCAATTTACGAACGCGCCATCGGGATTATCCTTCCACGCCCAGACGTGCAGCGTGTAGAACGCCGGCAGCCCAAAGCGGTTCGGCGCGGCGAAATAATGAAAGATCTGTCCCATAAGCTGCGGGGAAACGCCCGGATGCGCCGCGTCCCAGCTGCTGGCGATCACCAGGTAGTCCGCCCCAGTCAGCTTCACGCTGCCATCGGGCTGAGCCTCGTAGAGCACAATCTGCGGACGGCTGACGTCGATGATGCCGTTGCCCACCAACGTGTCGTTCACATAATGGAGACCCATCGCGCCGAAATCGTCTCCGCTGACGCAGCCGAACTCCAGCCTGTATCCGGCGTTTTCGGCGGCTCTTACGTCCTGAAAGCGTGCGGTCGCTTCCCGCACCGCCCGGACCAGCGCGCCGCGCTGGCTCTTCTGTTCCGCGGTAATCGTTGCATGCTCATGCCCAGTTTGCGCCAGCGCGCGCAACGGGCAAATGCTCATCAGCACGAGAGCGATCGCGGAGCACTGCAACTGTATCGCGAAGTTTCTGAATTTCCTGGGAACTTGTGGAGTAGTCATTGAAATCATCTCCTGTTTGTAATTTTTATTTACCAGCAGGCCGACTTGCAGCGTGCTCGGCAGGGGGTCGAGAATCCGCTCCATAGAGCGTCTTCTCGCCTGGATCTCGTCTCGAGAAACGTCGTCGCAGAGCGTCCAACCTTGCCTGGTGATGGAAACTTACGAGCATTCCCCGCGAGAGTAACGAAGGATGGCCGAAGAAAGGCCAAAATCAGCGCGAGAGGGCGCCGCTCCCCCGGTGCCGCATTCCAAAGCCGCGCACGTTGCGGCCTGTAGAGAGGAGATTTTTGAGAGGTGGGATTTCGATTGTGTAGGGGCGGACGCCTCGTCCGCCCCGCTCACGACGCGAGCGTGCAGCTACGTTCGTCAGATCCAATCTGTATAGATCTTGCCTATTGGGCCCTCTATTTCCCATCTTGAGGCGGCCGAAGATGATCCCGCTCCATACGCCGCTTGAAGTAGTCCATCGCCGTCTGCATCCTCCCCAACGCACTCGACGGCGGAAACTCCTGCCCCTTCTCGGCGCCAGGTTCCGCTTCCGGCGGCGCCGCCTCAATCTCCGAGGCCTTCCGCAAAAGCTGCCACGCCTCCCGATAGTGCTCATACTTCGCCTCGACCGTGCATAGCGAGATCGACTTCAGCCCGCGAATCTCCTTCGCCGGAATGATGTACCACAAATCTTCTGGGATCACATACGCCGCCAGAAAATCGAATGCTCCCCGACGATACGGCTTATGGCTGCTGCACACAGAGCAGATATACCCCTCCCCATCCTCGATCTTGAAAATCGTGCACTTCACCTGCACCGCCACAAACTTTCCTGGACGCCCCACCACGCAGTCATAACTCCGCGTATCTCCCCAAGGCTTGCTGGCCGGTAATCCCTCCTCCGTCACCCGCGCAATAAACACCGACTCCGCCCACTCCCCCCGCTCCTTCTTGTCTTTAATAATTTTCGTCCGTCGTTTCTTCATCTCACCCAACCTTTAAAATCCCAACACGCCACCCGGATCCTGCTCACGCATTCTTCTAACCTGCCATTTTGAAAATCCTCAGTAAAGGTTATGCGTCACAACTTGAAAATATTGTGCCTGTGGAAAACTTCTGAGGCGGGAAAGCGTCCGCCTAAGCTCCCGTCCCTCTCTGTGCCCTATCCCCTCGGCCCTGTCCCCTGCCGCTGTCTGCCCTGCCCACCACAATTGACTTCGCAACCGCGGGTGGCCCATCCTTTGCGCTTTTTGCAAAAGGGTGGGGATTCACGAGAGCAGGGCCCATGGGATTCTGATTCTTTCTCTGAGGACTGCGCTGTCGCTCGGGGATCGCGGCAATCAGGAGCCGAGGCGTACCTTGCAAAATCCGTGTTGATTCGCGCTAATCTGCGGCTGCGACGTTTTCTTCTCCGTTAATCCGTGACGCCGTGGTGAAAGAGCGGGCGGACGAGGCGTCCGCTTCTACACAATCAGTCGCGCGCACTCCTCGGGAGAATGTTTCGCGGTGACACGCGAAGAGTTCTGCTTCGTGATTCGCAACCCTCTCAGTCGGATTTCCCACGGCTGGCCGGCGGCACGATGCCGTTCATGCGCAGATATTCCACCATCTGTCCGTAATGGTTGTAGGCGTGCGCCACGCCGAATTCTGCCAGGTGCAGGCGCGCGGATTTTCCTTTCCCCACGGGCTGCAGCATGTTTTCCGGAGTAAGGGTGGCGGCCGCTTTATGACCCAGCGCGAAAGAGTCCTTCAGGAATTTCAGGATCTCGGCTTTGGTCTTTATGTCCGCCGGGCCGTTGCCGTCCTTGATGGCTGCAGGCACCGCATCGCCGGTAATGGGCGACCAGATCAAATAATTGGAGGAGGCCACGTGCTTCACCTGCACGGCGAACGAGCGCACGCCTTTGTAGTCGTCCCCGGAAATGGTCAGGCTCTCGGGAGTGAAGTTGAACTTGTCGTCGGGCATGGCCTCGGCCGCGTCCAGCAGTTGCTGCTCGACCGCGCTGATCTCGCGATCAACCATCGAAGCCAGAGATGTTGGCGGCGGCAAGGGCTGCGTTTGGGCGCCCGCGAAAGAAGCGCTGGCGAGGAGGCTGATGGCAAGGAGCGCATAGGCAGGTCGCATCATGATAAGTTCTCCTTTGGATTTTGGTGCGCAGGGGCCGTTGGGTTAGACGCGCGAGAGTTGCGCAGGTTTATGCGGGCTGCCACAGTTCGATGGGATTGCCCTCAGAGTCATGCAGACGAGTGAAGCGGCCGATGTTGGGATAGGATTCCGGGTCTTTGACCTCGATTCCTGCGGCTCGGAGCTGGGCTACCATTCTGTCGAGGTCATGCACCCGAAAGTTCACCATCCAGGATTTGTTGGGATCTCCGAAATATTTCGTGGTCTGGGGAAAGGGGCTGAAGGAGGTCGGCCCGGCCTCTTGCTGCCAAACAGTTCCACCCTCGGTCGTGGGGGTGAGCGCGATTCCCAGGTGTTGCTCGTACCAGTTCGCCAACCCTTTGGGATCATGAGCTCGGAAGAACAAGCCTCCGATTCCGGCTACCTTTTCCATTTGCGTTCCTCCTGATTCATGCTCTGCCTTCGCCGCCGGAGCAGGACTCACCCGATGCGCGGGCTTCTGTGCCCCCATCGCGAATTCATTCTTGGGCAGAATGAAGCCCGCCCCGAAAGCATACGACAAGACTTGCAGTAATTGCCGCCTTGGAAAGCTCATGCCATTCTCCTGAGACTTTGTGCGAGGTCTCCACGATACCTGCGGGGATGGAGTTGTGAAAGCTTTTAGAGCGGATTCCCGTACCTATCTGCGGTATCTACTTGACCTTTTCCCCCTGATGGGCGCAAACTCCGCTCCTTAGGCCTCGCCCAGCTCGGCGATGGCTCCGCTCTCAACGTTGCCCCTGAGCGGCCTGAGCAGTCTAATCGCAAGCCAGCTTGTCTCAGGAGGGCAAATGCGCACACCGAGCACCTACCGCCGTCAGACTCATTTTCAAATCAATCCATTCATGAGCAAACTCCTTTTCGGTTGCGTGAGTTGCGCCGTCTTTTGCGTCGCCCCGGGCGCCTGGGGGCAGACCAAGGTAACGACGTGGCACTACAACAATGCACGCACCAGCGCAAACACCACCGAAAAGGTACTAACTCCCGCCAACGTAAACGTCAAAACCTTCGGGAAGTTGTTTACGAAGTCTGTAGACGGATTAGTGGTGGGGCACCCTTTGTACTTACCTGACGTGAACATTCCCAATAAGGGGTTGCACAACGTCGTATATGTGGCCACGATGAACGACACGGTATATGCCTTCGACGCGAACTCGGGCACCACCTCTGCACTGTGGATGAAAAGCCTACTCCCATCAGGGGCCACGGCCGTGCCGGTCAGCGTCCAGGGCTGTTCCGGGACAACAGCATTCACGCAGATCGGGATCGTTTCCACGCCTGTTATAGACCCCTCCAGCAATACCATTTACGTAGTCACGTCAACTTACGAGAGCTTGAAGGTTGTACACCGACTGCATGCGCTTGATGTGACCACTGGAGTTCCGCGTGCCGGTTCGCCGGTTGTAATCAAGGGCAGCTACACAAGCAACGGCATCACGTATCACTTCCTTGATACCCACCAGATGAATCGACCGGGACTGCTTCTGGTCAACGGAAACGTGTATGTTGCCTTCGGTTCACCGTCCTGCAATGGGAGCGATCAAGGCTGGATCATGGCGTACAACAAGACCTCGCTGCTCCCTGCGGGGGCCTTCGATGATGAACCCGGAGGATCTTTCGCAGCCATTTGGCAAAAAGGCGCGGGAATTTCTGCCGATCCATCCGGACACATCTGGGCTTGCACGGGTGAAGGAGGATTCTCGCCAGGAGTCAAATTGGCCATCAGCGTCTTCAAACTGACTCAAAACGGGAACGGATTAGCGCTATTGGACTGGTTCACTCCCTATAACTGGCAATCTTTGTCCAACAACGACGCGGACTTGAACAACGGAGTCGTAATCTTGCCCACACAATCCGGCAGCCACCCTTATGAATTGATAGCGGTCGGCAAGAGAGGAACAATATATCTTCTCGATCGAACTAACCTGGGGCACTTTTGTGCAACCTGTACGACCACAGATACTCAGATCGTGCAGGAATTGCCGGGCGTTGTCCCCGCCACGGGTACACCTGTCTATTGGAATCAAAGAGTGTACTTCACCTCTGGATCAAAGGTGGAGATGTATCCGCTGAATCAAGGAATCTTGGGCACTCCCACTCTGTCCACATGGGTGCCGGGCGGAGGGCATGCAATTATCAGTGCGAATGGCAATAACGACGCAGTTTTCTGGAATCTTGCGGGCGGCGTGCTTTTCGCGTTGGATGCAAAGACCTTAGGCCTCCTTTACAGAAGTGACCAGGCGGCGAATGGAAGAGATAAAGTGCCTCCGCTCGCTCATTTTGCGACACTAATCGCGGCGGACGGCAAGGTCTTCATCGGAACACAAAACAGCGTCGTCGTTTACGGTTTGCTGCCATAAAGACAACAGGTGGGTGGCCCATCCTTTGCGTGGGTGCCCCATCCTGACTTCGTGCTAGCGTCAAAGGGTGCACCACCGGCTGGCCGGCAGCGCCGGTCACGGCCTCCGGGACGTCGGGTCTGCTCCTTCAAGAAGAGCCTGTAGCACCGATGGCGGAGCAAAGCGGTGTCGCGCAACGCATAGCCACGTGACCTACGTCACTCTTGTCAAAATTAGCTTCTCGGCTCTTCGATTTGTGCCCAATTGGAATCAAAAGAAAAGGCACGGCCGAAGCCGTGCCCCAACAAAAATCAGTGTCGATCCCCGTGAATCCGTGGTTAGTTCTTAGTCCCGAACTCCGTCCATGAAGGCGCGCAGTTTGCGCGAGCGGCTGGGATGACGGAGCTTGCGGAGCGCTTTGGCTTCGATCTGGCGGATACGTTCGCGGGTTACCGCGAAGCTTTGCCCTACCTCTTCCAGAGTGTGCTCGCTGCCATCTTCCAGGCCGAAGCGCATCTTGATTACTTTCTCCTCGCGCGGCGTCAGCGTGCGCAGGACCTGTCCAGTCTGGTCCTTCAGGTTCACGTTGATCACGGCTTCCGCGGGAGAAACTACCGCGCGATCTTCGATGAAGTCGCCCAGGTGCGAATCTTCCTCTTCGCCGATCGG
>JAICJP010000416.1 GCA_025928375.1 Candidatus Sulfotelmatobacter sp. | reverse complement strand
GGATATCCAGAAGTCCGCAGACTTCTATCAACGCGTGTTTGGATGGAGCGTGCGCAAGCGCGGGGACGGGACTACAGCGTTTGACGACGGCGTGGGTGAGGTCAGCGGCGAGTGGGTCCGGAACCGACAACCGGCGGAGCCCGGGGTTCTCGTTCACATCATGGTGGACAGCGTCGTGAAGACACTCGAGGTTGTGCTTGCGAACGGGGGACAAGTGGTGAATCCGATTGGCGTGGACCCAGGCGAGATCACGGCCCATTTTCGAGATCCGATGGGCAATGTGTTTGGGCTCTATCAGGAACCGGGGTAGCGCATCTCCGTCACGCTATGAAAGAAAGACCCACTTCCCTCAACAACGGCGGGAAGTGGGCACGCTTGTCAGCACCATTCTCACTGAGCCTGCTACTGCTTGGCCTCGCCGTTCTTCTTTGCCAGGGAGCGAACATAATTCACCAGGTCCCAATTCTCTTCCGTCTTAATGCGGGGACCCTCGGCGGGCATGTCGTTGTGGCCATTCTTGATGATGTAAAAAATCTCTCCGTCGGTGCGATCCTTGAACGTCACGGGATCCGTGAAGTCCGCGATCTGCAGTTTCATTTCCTTGGCGGTGTCGCCCTTGCCGTCGCCATTCTTGCCGTGACACATCTCACAGTCGAGGGTCCACCACTTTTTGGCACGGGCCAGTGACTCCGGAGTAGATTTCACCGGATTGGGCTGTTTGGTTGCTTCTACGGGAATGGCGGCATATGTAGGTGTCTTAGCGGCCGGTGGATTGGAAGACTGCTGAGCGAAGCCGGCCACAAGGATAACTGCTGGAACAACCAGTGCGGAGCGATACACAGGAACCTCCTCTGGGACAAGGAGCTTACAACAAATTGTAGCACCGGCATCAAGATATGCCAGTAACTTAGGGGCGATCCTCCCCCTCTAGTCTTCCCAAGAAGGCGGGCAGACTAGAGGGGTCACCCAAGTCTGGAAGGCTTTAATGCGGGGCCGCCTTCCCACTCCAGGCGCTGGATGTCACGAACAACCCACGTAGGCACAGCTCCTTGGGCTGTCCCGCGGAAGCGAAGCGAGGCCGAGACCTGCTTTCGAGATCGCGGTACAACGCGGCTCCGTTTACACTGGACCGGCCAAGAGGCCGTCCCTGCATGATTCAAGCTAAAGCTTGGAGGCTGAAAATTGCGGAAATCACGCCCTTAAAAAGAATGTAAATTGCTTTGACTCTCGACATGAATCCGGCTATGCTCTGGCCAATTTGATCGTCCCCCTAGCCGCTTCGGGAGGCGTTTATGGCCATTTCTGTCGTTTGTGACCTGTGCAAGAAACCGGTACTGCTGGAAAAGGCTCGAATCAACGAACTGGGTAAGGCCGTGCACGAACAATGCTACGTGCAGTCCATTCGAGCCAGCAAGCCAGTGGGACCGGGGGAACGTCCCAAGCCGAGCGTTTGAGTCGCCTAGTGCGTGTTAGTTGCCGCGAGCGACGCCTTGGCATCGGCAAGGGCTGCGTCGACCTGCGACGAATCCGCAATACCGCCCTGCGCCATGTCTTTGCTGCCGCCACCGCGGCCGCCGAAGCGCGCTGAAATCTCCTTCATGCGCCCCCCCATATCGAAAGGCTGTCCGATCGATTGAGCGAAGACCAAGGCCGCCTGCGGAGAAATGGTGCCCAGCAGAGCAACCACGTTCGGAGCCAGGCGGGTTAATTTCTGTGCGAACAATTTGAGGGAATTGATGTCGCGATCGGAGAATGTGCGCACCACTAACCGGCGGCCGTCTGCTTCGGGAGTCTCGGCCAGCAACGCCGCGGCTTGAGCTGCCGCTAGCTCTTCCAAGGACTGCGCGCGTTGCTTGCGCAGAGCCTTAATTTCTTCCTGAGATTTTGTTGCTTGTTGCGGCAGGTCGTAAATATGGGCTGAGAACAACGCTGCGCTCTCGGTAAGGGTGGTGAAATCCCGGCGAGCGGCAGCAACGGCGCGTAGGCCCGCCACAAATTCCACTCGGTAGCCCTGGCGGACTTTCTCCGTCTTGCGGAGCAGAATGCATCCGATTTGTCCCGTCTGCCGGACGTGCGTGCCACCACAGGCCGTAACATCGAAATCGTTGATGTCGATCAAGCGGAGTTCATCACGCTCAGTTGAAGGTATCTTCCGCAAGCCGAGCTTCCCTGCTTCGTCGCGCGTGACAAAACGGATATTCACCGGCCGATTCTCCAGGATGACTTCGTTGGCGAGACCCTCGGCGGCTTCGATTTGTTCTCTGGTCAGGCTGAGAGTCTCCAGGTCGATGGAGCAATAATCGTCGGCCATGTGGAATGAGACTGTAGTCATATTGAAGAGGCGGACGAAAGCGGCGGACAGTACGTGCTGTCCCGAATGCTGCTGCATGTGATCGCGTCGCCGCACAACGTCGACCTCGCCTCGGACACGACTTCCCGGGGCCAACTCTTTTACCGGCGCTTCGAGGTAATGGACGACCCCGCCGTCCTCCCTATCGGCGACTTCGGTAACTCGGTGTTTCGCTGCTCCCGACGTGATCCATCCGGTGTCGTGGACCTGGCCCCCGCTGGTTGGATAAAAGGCAGTACGGTCGAGAGTAACTGCCGGTCGCGGGCTTTCGGTGATGTCGCGGATCTCCCCTTCAAACTCGTACAGAAAAGAGTCGTGATAGTAGAGGCGATCGGTCATGCGTCTTTTATTTGAACCTCGACTGTAGAGACGTAGCTTGCTACGTCTCAGCGCGCATTAAAGAGGCAGCAAGCTGCGTCTCTACGGGAGCTAATAAGGTCCAATAATGCCCCCGATTTGACGGGCGGCCGGTGTTGCGAACGACCGCGTTCCCGCAGCTTTCGCGTCCCATACATCCAGGTATTTCAAACCGCTCCCGGTGTTGAACAGAACCACAGTGTCTTCGGCCTTGAAGAAACCACTGGCGCGCAATTTGCGGTAAGCGATCAGGCTGGCCGCGCCTTCCGGGGCGGCGAAAATTCCTTCCTGTTTCGCCCAGTGGCGCGTCGCTTCCACCAGTTCTTCGTCCGTCGCGCTGATGGCAGTGCCTTTGCTCTTGCTTAATATGTCCAGAATCAGGTAGTCGGCATAGGGCTTCGGCACTCGCAGCCCCGATGCCAGCGTAGCGGCGTCGTTCCACATTTCTGCGGACTGCTTGCCTTCATCCCAAGCTTTGACGATCGGCGCGCAACCTGCAGATTGCACAACAATCATCCGTGGCCGCTCCGCGCCGATCCATCCCAGCGCCTGCATTTCTTCGAACGCTTTCCACATACCCAGCAGGCCGACACCGCCGCCCGTCGGATAAATAATGCCTTGCGGCATGCGCCAGCCTAATTGTTCGGCCACTTCGTAGCCCATCGTTTTCTTACCTTCCACACGATAAGGCTCCTTCGTGGTGGAGACGTCAAACCATCCTTCTCTTTCCCAGTAGGTTTCCTTTTTCATGTTCGCGACTTCGCGCGCGCAGTCGCTAATAAGTCCGTCCACGAAAGTGACGTGTGCGCCGTAGTAGTCGCATTCAATCCGGTTGGCCATGGGCACATCTTTCGGCATGAAGATGTGGGCCTCCAGTTTCGCGGCGGCGGCGTAGCCCGCGAGGGCTCCAGCGGCATTTCCGGCGGACGGGATCGCCAGTTTCTTCAGTCCGAAGTGGCGGGCCATAGTGACGGCTGCAGAAAGTCCGCGGGCTTTGAAGGAGCCGGTGGGGTTGAGACCTTCATCCTTGATGTAGACATTGGGAAACTCGCGGCTGGGGATC
>JAICJP010000347.1 GCA_025928375.1 Candidatus Sulfotelmatobacter sp. | reverse complement strand
TTCGGGACCAGGGGGTCGGAGGTTCAAATCCTCTCTCCCCGACCAATCTTTCTCTCGCCTGTTCAACATCTTACGAAACTTTTGCGCGCTCACACGAAGACAAAGACCACCTGAGCGCGGGTGGCTTTTTCTGTGACCCAGCAACTCCGTTCCGATTGACTGAGTGCTGTTCGGCACCATGCCGTCGCTGGCTCGCATCTGATATAGCGGACCTATGACGCCGAGCAACCACTCTGAATCGTTAGCGAGAAGAACCGGCTTTGTGCGCGTACGCGGGGCGCGCGAGCACAATCTCAAGAACATTGATGTTGAGATCCCGCGTGATGCTCTCGTGGTTTTCACCGGCGTCTCGGGATCGGGGAAGTCGTCGCTAGCCTTCGGCACTCTATACGCGGAGGCGCAGCGGCGGTATCTCGAATCCGTATCTCCCTATGCCCGGCGGCTCTTTCACCAGATGGGTGTGCCGGAAGTAGACGAGATTGACGGGCTGCCGCCCGCGGTGGCGCTGCAACAACAGCGTGGATCGCCGACCACGCGGTCCTCCGTCGGAAGCGTTACGACGCTCTCCAACCTGTTGCGCATGTTGTATTCGCGTGCGGGTGATTATCCGCCCAACCAGCCGATGCTCTACGCAGAGTCGTTCTCGCCGAACACACCAGAGGGCGCTTGCCCGCGCTGCCATGGGCTGGGCCGCATCTACGAAGTGACCGAGCAATCAATGGTGCCGGATGATTCGCTCACCATTCGCGAGCGCGCCATTGCCGCGTGGCCTACGGCGTGGCAGGGGCAGAATCAGCGGGACATTCTGACCACGCTTGGATATGACGTCGATCGTCCGTGGCGTGAGCTTCCTAAGAAAGATCGTGACTGGATTCTGTTTACCGACGAGCAGCCGGTTGTTCCGGTCTATGCGGGTTTCAACCGAGCGGAAGTGAAGCAGGCTCTCAAGCGCAAGGAAGAACCGAGTTACATGGGGACGTTCACCAGCGCGCGCCGTCACGTCCTGCACACCTTCGCCAACACCGAGAGCGCATTGTCGAAGAGGCGGGTGGCGCAGTACATGCTAAGCATCGAGTGTCCGGTGTGTCATGGCAAGCGGCTGCGGCAGGAATCGCTGTCGGTGAAATTCGCAGGGCTCGACATCGCGGAAATGTCACGTCAGCCGCTGGAGAAGCTCGGCAAGATCATGCATCCCTACGTGGACGGTTCGGCGCGCACCACTGCCAAACTTGAAAAAGAGCACCCGGAAAAAGCGGAGGTGGTGCGGCGGATTGCCGAAGATCTTTGCGCCAGGCTCACGGTTCTGCTGGACCTGGGGCTCGGGTATCTCACGCTGGAGCGAAGCACGCCCACGCTTTCGCCGGGAGAGTTGCAACGCCTCCGATTGGCAACGCAAGTACACTCCAATTTGTTTGGCGTAGTCTATGTGCTCGATGAGCCTTCTGCAGGATTGCATCCGGCGGACACCGAAGCGCTGCTACGAGCGCTCGATAGGTTGAAGGCATCGGGCAATTCGCTGTTCGTGGTCGAACACGATCTGGATGTGGTGCGACGTGCCGATTGGATCGTGGACGTCGGCCCGGCCGCCGGAGAACATGGCGGTGCGATTCTCTATAGCGGAACACCGGCAGGGCTCAAACGCGTCGAGCAGTCACAGACGCGCCGCTATTTATTCAACCCACCACCGCTGCCTCAACGAACACCACGCACGCCGGCCGGCTGGCTGAAGCTCAGCGGCGTTACTCGCAACAACTTGCACAATGTCCATGTCCAATTTCCGATCGGCGTGTTCACCGTGATGACGGGAGTTTCCGGCTCAGGTAAGTCGAGCCTGGTGAGCCAGGCGCTTGTGAAACTGGCTGCCGAAAGGCTCGGACAGAAGCTTTCTTCGGAAGCGGAAGAGAGTGGAGAATTGGAGCGCGAGGCTCCCATCACGCTTGGCGGCGCGATCACGTCGGGCATGAATCTCATCAAGCGCCTAGTTGTTGTCGATCAAAAGCCGATTGGGCGTACGCCGCGGTCAAACCTTGCCACCTACACGGGATTGTTCGACTACGTACGCAACCTGTTCTCCGCGACCAAGGAAGCGAGGGCGCGTCGCTACGGCGCCGGACGTTTCTCCTTCAATGTTGCACAAGGCCGCTGCGAGACCTGCAAGGGAGAAGGCTTCGTGATGGTTGAGCTGCTCTTTCTCCCCAGCGTTTACGCGCCGTGCCCGACCTGCCATGGCGCGCGCTACAACGCGAAGACGCTGGAGATCAAGTACCACGGCAAGAATATCGCCGAAGTGCTCGGGATGACCGTGGACGCAGCTTCCAAATTCTTCGCCGACGATGCGCAGACCAGCCGAGCCCTGCACGTACTGCAAGAGGTGGGGCTGGCTTACCTGCGACTCGGCCAGCCTGCAACCGAGCTCTCGGGTGGCGAGGCACAGCGCATCAAGCTTGCGACGGAATTGCAGCGCGGGCAGCGCGGCAATACGCTCTATGTCCTCGACGAACCGACCACAGGCTTACATCCCGCGGATGTCGAACGGCTAGTTACACAATTGGATGGGCTCGTACAGTCAGGCAATACGGTAATCGTCGTGGAGCACGATATGCGAGTCGTGGCCGCGAGCGATTGGGTCATCGATATAGGACCTGGCGCCGGGGAGAAGGGTGGTCTCGTGGTGGCGGAGGGTACCCCTGCGGAATTGTCGAAGGCGCCGCAAAGCCGTACCGCTCCGTACCTGGCGAGTTTCCTCGAACGCGTGGGAGAAAAGGTAAGTGCCACGGACGAGCCAGCTGCCAGAATCGCTTAGCAACAGGTTCTCCGGCGCTATTCGTATGCCGAAGTATGTCATCGAGCGGGAACTGCCTGGCGCGGGAGATTTGCACCGCCGACCAGTTGCACGCAATTTCACAGAAATCCTGCGGTGCGAAACACCCATGGCGCTGTAAGCGCGCCGCTTGCATCACTGAAGTTCGGTACAACTCAGTACAAATCAGGCTTGAGAAAGAGTGGCTTTCGGCTCCTGGCGAAGCCCCGAACCAAGAAAGAGCCAACGTCTAAATGCTTCATTCGGCGCGGATCGGAGGTTCAAATCCTCTCTCCCGGACTATCTTGCAGCACTTCCTTCAGGAACTTGCGGGCAAACCCATCCCTCATTATTGAAACGGACTCTCCGCCTGATGCTATCCTGCCTCGGTTATGGAAGCCAAAGCGTTGACTCCGATATTGAACGTGTCCGACCTCGGCCGCACGTTCGCGTGGTTTGAGAAGTGGGGGTGGAAGAAATTGTGGGACTGGGGAACGCCTCCAACATTTGGCGCGGTTGGGTCGGGGAAGGAAACTTGCATCTTCCTTTGCCAGGGGGCGCAGGGAGGCCGCGGCCGCGGCGCGAACACCACTACGTTTCAGCAGGACGGAGATGAACAGGGCGACAAGGGCGTGTGGATGTCGGTCTGGGTCGACGATGTCGACGAAATGCATAAGCAATGCGTCGCCGCCGGTCTGGAGATCACATTTCCCCCTACCGATATGCCGTGGAACGTGCGCGAGATGCACCTTCGCCATCCGGATGGGCACGTGTTCCGGGTCGGGCACGGCCTCGAACCCAAAAAGTAGAACGTCTAGCCGTACGGGTTAAACCGTGCTGGTCGCTACCGTCTACCTTGGTCGACCGAAGAACAACACGTAGCCATCAGGGTCGCAAATCTCGAAGCCGCGAAGACCGTCGTGGGTATCCTTGAGCGGCAGGCTGAATTCTACTCCGTGGTCGGCAAATTCGGTGGCGAGCGCATCTGGCTCTGGCGCATAGACGAAGGCATCCCATCGCATGGAGGGATTACGTTTTGGATTCGGCAGCGGCGCCGTGCCTTTATCCGACTTGACCAATATCTGCGCTCCGTCTCGGCCGATGATGGCGAAGAAAGGATTTCGATCCGGCTGCTGGAATCTGGTGTCAAACCCAAGCTTGTCGTGATAAAAGCCGATGGTCTGATCGACATTGCTGACGATGAAGAACGGGGAGATCGCCTCTGTCGTTGGTCGAGTCATAAGCGTGGAGCCTCGAGCACCAGCAATTCCCGCCCTCGCAGAGTCACGGTAAGGGGAAGCTCTTCAACTCCGGGGCGAGTTGGTAGGCTCTTTCGAATTCCTGCTGAGCCTGGTCTTTCTTGCCTTGCTGCCGAAATGCCAAGGCAAGATTGTAATGCGCTTCGGCGTATGCCGGTTTCAAACGGGCGGCTTCGGCGAACTCCGACTGTGCTTTGCGAACGTTTCCGGACTGCAACAGTACCAGTCCTAAATTATTGTGGCCCTCGGCAAAATTGGGATCGCGCCGCAGGAGATCGCGGAAAGTATTGGCAGCGGCGGCAGGGTCGTTGTTCTGGCTAAGAGCCAGGCCCAGTTGCACGCGCGCGTCTACCGAGTGAGGATCCAGGCTGACTGCGTCCGTTAACTCGCGCACGGCTTCCGGGAAACGCTGCAGTTGAGCGAAGGCCACTCCCAAGTTGTAATGCGCTTCGGCCAGATCAGGATCGGACATGACTGCCTGCTGCAATTCCTGCAGGCCGCGGGTTTGATCGCCTGACTTCCATAGAAATAATCCAAAGCTGGCATGCGCCTGGGCGTAATCCGGTTTCAGTTCAAGGGCTTTTTCATAGGCAGCTTGGGCGCGCGCTGGTTCGTTTTTTTGTTCCCATGCGAGCCCCAGATAGTAATGGCTAGTCGGGAGGTCGGGGGTCAGGTCCGCGGATTTCTGGAACAGGGATAGAGCCTGATCGAGTTTCTGCTGCTTCAGGGCATCGACGCCTTGCACGATGAGAAGCTTCGATTGCGCCAAGCGGGTACGCAATTCGTGCAGGCCCGAGAGTTCGTCGAGTTCCTTCTTGGCGCTGGAAGCGTCGCCCTGGCTGCGCAAAGC
>JAICJP010000441.1 GCA_025928375.1 Candidatus Sulfotelmatobacter sp. | reverse complement strand
TTGATGCGATTCGGGCTGTGGCCGGTGCGGATTATGAAACTGCCGTGATTCCGGAAGAACGGCGCCAGTATCTCGCGCGCTATGACGCTAAGGCGGCGCATTATGATGTCGCGTCCGTGCATGGAATTCTGTAAGGAGCATGCATCACAGGGGACACGGGCTTCCACAGAGGACGGCACTAGGTGATTCCAACTCGCCAAAGTAGATAACTTATCGATTCGCGCAGGGCGGACTGGGCACGCTGGAGCATGCTGTGGGGGCGCGTGTCGAGCCGGGGCGCGGTGTAGACCGGGGCGATTCCCTCGTATTCGAGCAGTTTGCGGATGCGGAAGACGTGATAGGCGTCGCTCACGGCGATGCAACTGTGCAGGTTGTTGGCACGCATGATTACGGCGACGCGGGCAGCGGATTCGGAAGTATCGCGGCCCTGGGTCTCGGCGATCAGGCTGCGTTCGGGAATGCCGCGGCGCATCAGGTAATCGCGTCCGACGCCGCCCTCGCTGTAATGCGGATCCTCGGCGGCACCTCCGGTGGTGATCAATACCGGCGCTACTCCGCGCTGGAACAGATCAAAAGCGTGGTCCAGACGGGCGCGCAGTACTGGAGAGGGCCTCCCGGCATACTCGGCAGCTCCGAAAACGACAATGGCGTCCGCCGGATGAACTTCCTGCTTGGAAGCGGTTTCAATGACTTTAACCGATGTAGCTACCACCAGCAGTAGCAGCAGGCCAACGACGATGATCAGCAGACGAACCCACCAGCGCGTAATGAGAGGCTGGTTCGTGGGCGCGTTGCTCATCCTGGGCGATTAGCCTTGGGCAAAAAACTGGGAAATCTCGTCGGCGGCTATAGCGCCCTCGCGAATGACGCGCCAGCGCGCTGCTTCGTCGCTTAAATCGACGATGGTGGACGCGACATCGCGGGGCGAGGTACCGCCATCGACAATGATGTTGATCCGTCCCTGCAGCTGGTCCCGAACCTGTTCGGCGGTGGTACACTCCGAGGCCCCGCTTAAGTTAGCGGAAGTGGCAGTGATGGGAATCGCAGCCGCAGTGACGACGGCAAGAGGGATCCTGGCGTTGGGAACGCGCAAGGCCACGTTGCCGGTATTGGCGGTGACCTTGAGCGGCAGCCGGGAGCCAGCTCTGACGATGATGGTCAGCGGGCCGGGCCAGAATTTACGGGCCAGCGCGTAGAACTCATCGGGCAATGACTTGGCCAGTTCCTCGGCCTGATCGGTGCTCTCAATCAGCAGGGAGAGAGGCTTGTGGCGGGAACGGGTCTTGATGTCGTAGACCCTGTCCACAGCGCGCAGATTAAATGGGTCGGCCGCCAATCCATAGAACGTATCGGTGGGCATGCCCAGAACTTCCCCGGAACGAATTTGATCGGCGGCGTACTTCACCAGCGACACTTCGGGATTATCGCAATTGATCTTTACAATCTCAGCGCGCACAGCGCTCCCTTCTATAACTGCAGGTTCAGAGGAGTTTGAACGGCGAAACCTATCATAATACTGGAAAAGGCCGCAACGCGAGGCAGAGTATGATGCCCTGACTGGCGAGCGGGCTCAAGGCCATGAAGCAAAGACTCGAAGGTTCCCCCATGGCACGGCAACGTTTGCGCCGCATCGAGGGGCGACACAACGCGCTGGTGAAAGAGTTGCGGCAGGCATTTGCATGGGCCGAGCCGAGCGCGGAGGGATTCTGCGCCGTGGAAGGCGTTCGCATTCTGGAAGAGGCCATCCGCAGCGGGCTGAAGTTTCACGCGGTGTTTTTTCGGGAGTCCGCGCAGAATGTAGCCGAGCGCCTGCTGCCGCAGATCGGCACGCACGTCGAGACGTTGCTGCTTCCTGACAAGCTTTTCAACGCGAGTGTGCCCAGCGAGGCGCCCCAGGGCGTGGCGGCTCTGGTCCAAGTGAAACAGTTTTCAACCGAGGATGTGCTCCAGCGCTTGCAAGTAGGACCCATCGTGGTCGTCGTCGGGCTGCAGGACCCAGGAAATCTGGGGACGATCCTGCGCTCTGCCGAGGCCTTTGGGAGCGCAGGGGTTGTGCTCGGGCAGGGGACCGTCAGCGCGTTCAATTCGAAGGTGATTCGCGCGTCGGCAGGATCCATTTTCAGGTTTCCGGTCGTGATGGCGAAGTCTGCGGGCGGCATGGAGAAGATTTTCGCCGCGATGCGCTCGGCCGGGGTTCGACTGATCGCGACCTCTTCGCATAAAGGCGCGGCACTCGATCAGGCGAACCTTACCCGGCCGGTAGCGATTTTTGTGGGGAGTGAAGGCTCTGGCTTAAGTCGAGACCTGCTGGCGCAGGTCGATGAACTGGTTACGATTCCGCACGCTGCCCAGGTGGAATCGTTGAATGCGGGCGTGGCAGGAAGCCTTGTGCTGTACGAAGCGGCGCGGCAACGGCGGAGCGCTTCTTAGGGCCAGTTTCACGGCTGATGGGCGAATATCCGTTCGGTCCTCTCAGTCTGTTTTTCGTGCTGCGGCGCCGGTGGAGTCATCCAGCTGCAGTTGCTCGCCCAGGTTTTTTGCCACGGCTGTCAAGCCGCTGGCCAGCTTGCTCCGCCAGCGTTCGACAGAGTGGTTGGTCATTTGTTCCATGGACTCGCCGAACCCGTGCAAAGCAGTGGCGGATTCGAGTTTGAGGGTCTGGGAAGTAGAATCCACAATTCCGTTGTGGAAGATTCTCATCTTGTCGGCCGCCTCATCCAGTTGCCGTTGCAGGGCGGTGATGGACCGGGCGGTCAGCTGCTCGAGCATGGCATTCGTCTCAACCGCGAGTTGCTGGCGCACATCTCCTACGATCTTGGTGGACATCTCGCTGAGGCGTTGGTCCAGGCCCGACTCGAAGACTTGAGTCGCCGCATTGAGTTTGGCGATGCGACTATCGAGGGAATCCATCTGCTCGCGCAAATGGGACGATTCTGATTCCATGCAGACCCGAAGCTTTTCCAGATCCCCCCGGCGGGCGTCGTGCTCGTCGTTCAAGCTCTGCTGGAGAAACTCCAGAAGCTGTTCGCTGAGGCGCTTGAGAGAGTTGCCGCCTTCGAGCAGTTGCTGGTGAAAGTCCTCCAGCCCGCGGCGCGTGTGTTCGCGAGCGTTGTCGAAAATATGCGCTGAAAGGTCCTGGGCGCGTTTTTCGACGCCCTTGAGATCCTCAGCGACGCGGCCGGTGAACTGCTGGTAGGCCTCGATGGTTTTCTGCTCAATGGCGGATTTGGCTGCTGCCAGCAAATCTGCGGACTGATGTCGGGCCTCAGCGATGACCTTGGGACCGAAGTCGCTGCGCAGACGCAGTTCCAGCTGTTGCTGAAGTTCCGGCGGGATACTGGAGAGCGACACCTCAAACCGGCTGGGATTCGAGTCTCTACGCGCGAGCTTTTCCTTC
>JAICJP010000445.1 GCA_025928375.1 Candidatus Sulfotelmatobacter sp. | reverse complement strand
TCCGATCGCTGCGCTTGCTCCTGAGATCGCCCGCACGAAACCAGCTATCAAAAACCGAATCGCGGGATTGTTAAAGCAGCATCGCGACGAGATCCTGCCTTTCGTGCCTGGGAACACAGCCGCCGAGAAGGAGAGAAACTTCACCGTGGCGATGTCGGCCATGGCAGGGGCAATCGCCCGCGCTCGTACTATGACCGATGTCGAGGACAAGCAAAGAACGCTGGATACAGTTCGAGATTACCTGCTGGCCAGCTGTTAATTTTTTTGCATCCATAGGATTATTATCATACTCCTATGCTGATTAGAGAGAGCTGCAGTTAACAAAAAAGGAGAAGTCGTCATGGCAAATACGGTCGCAGCACGATTCGATGAGTCCAAACTTCCAGTTATTTCCGGAACGGGCGCTCACGTGGCCAGCTTCTTTGTGGCGTGGCTAGCGCTCATCTTTGTCCTTGGCGCGCGCGGGGCATTCGTGGTCCCGGGCGGGGGCCCGCCGCTCGCATTACTGATCGGCCTCGTAGCGCCGCTCACGCTTTTCCTGGTCGGGTACAGCGCCATCCGGCCTCTTCGCGAGTTTATTTTGTCGGTTGATCTTCGCGTCATTGCGGGGATACAGGCGTGGAGATGGGCCGGCTTTGGGTTCCTGACTCTCTACACCTACAAAGTCTTGCCTGGAATCTTCGCCTGGCCTGCCGGGCTGGGCGATATGGCAATCGGGATCACTGCTCCCCTGATGCTGGCCGGTCTCCTGCGGCGGCCTGGCTTTGCGGCAAGCAGAAGCTTCGTGGCTTGGAACCTTTCCGGCATTTTGGATCTTACGGTCGCTGTGAGTATTGGAGCGCTGGTCCCGCTGTTCGCTCCAAATCTTTACGGGGCTGTTTCGACAGGCCATATGACGCAGCTCCCGCTGGTGCTGATTCCGACATACCTAGTCCCGACGTTCCTGATGCTGCATCTGACTGCGCTGTTCCAGGCGCGACGCCTCGCCCGATAACAGGCGCTACCAGGCAGGAGTCAACGTGCTGTTGCTGAGGCTCTGCGCCCTCGCTTTGGGTAATGTGCAGGCTGTAAACAGCTCAGCTACGGCCTGCACAGCCCGCTATCGCACTTACGTAACTTGGTGATGTGCTTTCGATCCGCTTAGATAAATTCTGCGCCGCGTAATGTCCGGCGCGCACCAGCAAGAGCCACGAAGCGGGAAACGTACATTACTCCGGAGCACCCCTCCGAGCCTCCATGGTCCGCTCATGAAAACTGTGAGACTGACGATGTTGCTTGTTTGCGGCCTCATTGCCGTGCTCGCGGCAGACTTTCGCTTTTGGTACCACGTGGCGCGGCGCCCTCGCCCCTATACCACGACAATTCCGCACCTGGAATGGACCCGAGCCCTAGATCCTCTTTACCTCACGTTTACTCCGCCACTTGTCGCTAAGGATGGGACTCTTTACGTTGCCTCTGCGGGCGGCGTTCACGCCTTGGATGCTTCCAACACCGAGCGATGGATTTACCGTGCCAGCGAATCCGATCCCATCCTCAGCGGCTCGTTGTCGCTGGACGACTCCGGAGATCTCTACTTCGCCACTTTGCAGAGGATCTATTCGCTGTCCCCCTCAGGCCTGAAGCGCTGGCAGACTGACTGCCCACGAGCCGCACTCGCCCGAAGTGCCGGAGGGCATGCGTTCGACTCCGAAGCCATCTACACCACCTGCGACACCCACTTGGTCGCACTCAGCAGAATCGACGGTCACGAGACCTGGCGCCTGCCCGAATTGCAAGTCCAGGTTCCGTCGGAGATGCCTGTCGCGCCGCTGCTGTTGCGCCAGCACGAACTGGTCTTCAGCCGGGACCAGCACATCGTCGCCAGCGACATGCGCGGCAACATCCTGTGGACGTTCCCTGCTGGGAACCAGGGAACGGCGTATTTTCTTGGCTCCGGCCCGGATGACGTCATTTATGCGAGGAAATTCTCCGGCGAAATGCTGGCCCTGTATTTCGACGGAACCATCAAATGGAGGTTGGAGGGCGTGGGTGGTTTCAACGAGAGTCCGGTGCGCGGGCTGGACGGCACACTGTACGTGATTGCTCCTCAGGGGCCACTCTATGCGATCGATCCGCGACCCAGGCTCAAATGGAAATTTGCGTTGCCGCCCAGCACAAGTGTCATGGGTTACACTGCGCCGGCGCTCGCGCCCGACGGCACCATTTATCAACTGCTTGAAGACCGCGTGCTTGCCATAAGCCCGCAAGGCAAGATGCTCTCAGAGTTGCGGCTCCCCGGAGAGCCGGGTCATCGCGGTTTCCTTGCACTGTCACGCGAGGGAACGCTCTACGCCGTGATGGACAACTCTTTCGTTCACGCGATCCGAATCGCAAACGCACGGTGAAGGGCTGAATCCATTCACCCAAGAAATTCCGCTATTCACCTCATAATCGGCCACTTAAGGCCAAAACCATTGCGCGCCTGGAATATCCTCTGTTAGCCTTTTGACTGGACTTCCTCATCGCAGTTCGCCTCAGCGCGGTCGCGTGGGTTTCCGCGGGTTAACCCCGGTTGAAAAGTCCTGGCCTCTGCAGCATCGCGTGGCTGGCCCGACCAGCGCCCACGTGCAATTTAAGGAGAAACAAACTTGTCATCCAAGACGCGTTACCTGTTCACCTCGGAATCCGTCACCGAAGGCCATCCTGATAAGATCGCCGACCAGATCTCCGACGCAATTCTCGACGCCTGCCTCGCCGAAGACAGCACCAGCCGCGTAGCCTGCGAAACCCTCACCGCCACCGGCCTCGTAGTAATCGCCGGAGAAATCACCACCAAAGCCTACGTCGATTTTCAGCAGGTGGTGCGCGGCACTGTTCAGTCCATCGGATACGACAACGCTCTGCACGGATTCGACTGCAACACCTGCGCCGTGATCTCCAGCATTAACAAGCAGTCCGGCGACATCGCCATGGGCGTAGACACCGGCGGCGCCGGCGACCAGGGGATGATGTTTGGCTATGCGGTGAATGAGAATTCGGATTTGATGCCCACTCCCATTTCGCTGGCGCACAAGCTGACGCAGCGGCTTGCGATGGTGCGGAAGAATGGAACTCTTCCTTTTCTGCGGCCTGATGGCAAATCCCAGGTCACGGTGGAATACGACGCCAATGGCAAGGTGCTTCGCGTGGACGCGGTGGTGATTTCTACCCAGCATGCGGAGACCGTGAGCAACGACGAGTTGCGCTCGGGAATTCTGAAGCACGTGATCCAGGCGGTGAT
>JAICJP010000199.1 GCA_025928375.1 Candidatus Sulfotelmatobacter sp. | reverse complement strand
TAAGGATCCACCACGCACACGCCTTGCTCGTGGCCGTAATACTTCTTCACGATCTGCGCGTAAAGCGTGGAAAGAGCATCGCCCGTCAGCGGCTGTCCGGCCTCGACCATCTCATGCATGCGCAGTTCGAACTCCGCGAACTGTGTCTGACGGAAGACAGTTCCCTTGATGCTCTCCAGGTAATTGCCCAGCAGCGAAAGCCGCGTCGCGTCATCCTTGATCTTCTTCAGCATGTGGTCGTTCAGCAGCGCCTCGTTGAAAGTTGATGCCACTTCGGCGACAAAAATCGAGTACGAGGCCAGGGGATACGGCTGCGTTTTGTTCGAGAAATAACTGTGCATCGTATGGCCGAGTTCGTGGGCCAGGGTGCTCATGTCATCGTACTTGCCGTTGTAGTTCATCAGCATGTACGGATGCACGTCGTAAGCGTCTCCCGCGGAATACGCGCCCGACCTCTTGCCTTCCGTGGGAAACATGTCAATCCAGCGTTCGGTAAAGGAGCGCTTTGCCCCGCTCGCGTACTCCTGCCCCAGTGACGCCAGCGCTTCCAGGATGTTGTTCTCCGCCTCTTGCACCGAGTAGTGAATGTTGGCCGACGAAACCAGTGGCGCATACAAGTCGTAATAGTGAAGTTCGGAGACACCCAGCATGCGCTTGCGAAGCTGCAGGTAGCGATGGAACGAGGCCAGATTTCGGTCTACTCCATCGATCAGCCGCGAATAAACCGACACCGGAATATTCGGACCATCCAGGCTGGCTTCCAGCGCAGTCTGGTAATTGCGGGCACGCGCATAGAACGTGGACGTCTGCACGCTGGAATTCAAGATCGAGCCAAAAGTCGCGCGATACTGGCCCAGAGCGGTGAAGAATGCTTCCATCACTTTCTGGCGATCTTCGCGATTCTGGGAGGCGCGGTGCAGGGCAAATGAGGCTTTGTCCAGTTTTGCGGTCGTACCATCCTTCAAAGTCACCGCGGGATAAGGAAAATCAGCGTCCGCGAAGATGCCGTACGCACTGGACGGGCCGCTCGCCATCACCGACGCTGCGGCCAGCAGCTTCTCTTCCGCCTTGCTGAGCGTGTGGCTGCGGCGGCGCGCGATATCTTCCAAGTAAACCTGGTACACCTGCAGGCGCGGCTCTTCCGACAGAAAGCGTTCGATCGTGACGGGATCCATTTTGAGGATTTCAGGTTCGATGAACGCGGCCTCGGTCCCCAGCGCAGACGCCAGTTGAATCATCTGCTGCTCCATGGCTTGGTACGTACTGACCCGGGTATCCTGATCAGAACTCAGGCTCGCATACAAAAAAAGACGGGTGAGCTCTTTTTCGAATCTACTCTGAAGTTCCAAAGCGTCTGCCAGTGTTGCTGCCGAGGAACTCAATGCACCCTGAAAGCTGCGCAGCTGCGACAGTTCGGATGCGAGTATGTCCTTTTCTGCCCGCCAGGCTTCATCGGAGGCATAAATTGCCCTCAAGTCCCATTTGTACTCGTCGGAAATCTTGTTCCGGTCGCGCTCCTGCGGTGGGCTCACGAGACTCGACGCGGTAAAAAAGACAGGTACCCCGGGCAGACGGCGAAAGATGCTGGGATGATTGCTTGACATGTGGAATCTGGCCTTTCTGTGAATATTCAGATAATTCTGACACGTTGCGTGCCCTCAGGCCTCGAGTTTCAGTTCATCGAGCTCCAGAAATTCCTGGATGATGCGTTCTTGGGATCGTTCCATGTCGGCGTAGGGTCCGAAAAAGATGGCGCGCCCCTCGTGCAGGAAGACCACCCGGTCCGCCAATTTTTTGGCGAGCCGCATGTCGTGGGTGACGACGATGCTCGTAAGGTTCAGTTGAATTTTCAGCCGTTTGATCAGGTCTCCCAGCAGTTGCGCCATCAGCGGATCGACCATGGTGGTCGGCTCATCGTAAAGCACGCATTCGGGACGCGCCGCCAGCGCCCGCGCGATTGCGACCGAACGTTTCATTCCCGTCGATAGATCGGAAGGAAGCAGGTCGCGCATCTGCTGCACTCCCACCATCTGCAACAAGCCGTCCACGATTTGGTAGATCTGCTCTTCGCTGAGTTCCTGAGTTTCACGCAGAGGGAACGCAACATTCTCGCCCACCGTCAGCGAATCGAATAGCGCTCCATTCTGAAAAACCATCGTTACCTTTTTTCGAATGGCCTCCAGTTGCGGTTCGGTGTAGTCGGTGATGTCCTCACCCGCGACGATCACGCGGCCGGAGTCCGGCTTCAGAAATCCCATGATGTGGTGGAGCGAAACCGATTTTCCCACCCCGCTGCGCCCCAGGATGCAGACCGTTTCCGCCGGCAAGACTTCGAAACTCACGTGCTCAAGAACCACGTTGTCTCCGAATGCCTTGGAAACGTCGCGGAATTCAATGTAGGGCGCGATTTTTGAGCCGTCGGCCATGAGGAATCGTTCTCAGTTCCTGCTCTCGAGTCCTGCTCTTACCTTACCAAAAGCTGCCCGCGCGCGGCTGTTTCGCAATTTTTGGGTACTGACCTTACACTGGCTCAGTTCCCACGTCCCCCAAAGGCGGCGAGATGTGGTGCACCCTGAGGAGCGCAATCATGAATCGTCGAGAACTGCTGACGGGAGCTGGAGTTGCTGCCGGAGTCGCGGCGTTGGACAGTGCCGCGCAGAATGCGCGCACGTCATCGATAGCGCCGAGAAAGTACAAGGCCGTAATCACGGGCGGCCATCCTGGAGATCCCGAGTACGGCTGTGGCGGCACGGTCGCCCGCCTCACCGCCAGTGGGCACGATGTCCTCCTGCTTTATCTGAATGATGGCGCATGGGAAACCTCCGCCCCGGTGCGCATCGCGGAAGCCAAGAAAGCCTGTGACATTCTGAACGCACGGCCCGCCTACGCCAACCAGATCAACGGACACGCTGTCGTGGATAATGCCCATTACGCGGCATTTCAAAAACTTCTCGAGTCGGAAACGCCGGATGCAGTGTTCACGCATTGGCCGATCGACCATCATCCGGACCACCGCGCCATTGCCAACCTCACCTTCGAAGCCTGGAAGCAGCTAAAGCAGCGATTCCCTCTCTACTACTACGAAGTATCGGACGGGGAAGACACCACCCAGTTCCCTGCCCCCACCCACTATGTCGACATCACCAGCGTGTCGGACAAAAAGAAAGCCGCCTGTTACGCGCACGCCAGCCAGAGTCCGGATTTTTTCTACGGGCTGCAAGATACGGTAGCGGCCTTCCGCGGTTTTCAGGCCGGGTCGAAAAAAGCGGAGGGGTACGTCCTTCAGATCGGAAGTCCCTACGACCTGTTCCCCAGGGCAGGCTTGGCGGAAAAATAGACGGACTTCTCAGGCACGCCGCGCGTCCGCCAACTCTTCGGGTGTATTCAGATTGCGGAAGACCTCCGGTGAAAATCCGGCGCTCCGCAATTCCTCTTCTCCTATGGCCCGGGTAAGCGCCGAGTCAAACAGGGTATCAACCTTGTAGCGCCCTGCGCGCAAGGCTGTTTCCGCTGCGTCGGCAAAGGCGCGGCGATAGACCGCGCACAGAGGCTGCCACCCTTTGCCCGCCCGCGGGAGGGTTACAATGGCACCGCCTTCTCTCGCCTGCCCCGTCAGGAAGTGAAGCAGCGCGGGCGAAACAAACGGTAGATCCACCGCCAGAACCAGGTTCAAATCCGTCCCCGACGCCCGCAGGGCCGCGTGAATCCCTGACAAAGGTCCGCATCCGGGAAACACGTCCTCCACCACGTCGGCAAACGGCGCAAATTTCTCCCGATCCCCTACGATCCGAACTTCGCCCGTGATCGTGCGGCACACGTCAAGGGCTCGCGCCAACAGACTGCGCCCGTCGAGCATCACGAACGCTTTGTCCGTACCCATCCGGGTACTGTTCCCGCCAGCGAGGATGAAAGCTGTGAGGTCTCTGGGAGTCACGCTCATATGGTTCTAATAATTCGCACGTTATATCGCTCTCACAACTCGAAAATCACTGACTTCCTTTTAAGCGCAGCGCAGAATGACCTACGGCACGAAGTAAATTGTTGCAAAGCAAAGTACTTACTGAGAACCAGGGAATCGCATGCTGCACGAAAGTAACCTTCCCAAGAACCCGAATTCGGGCGATGATGACCATGCGTCTGAGGCTGCTGAGCCCGGAAGTACTAAACATGCCACAGAAATTTATGGATGTGCTTATGCTTGGGCGCTGCTCCCACGAGTTCTCCTGGCCACGCCGTGCCGCTGATGGCGACTACTACCAAGTTTGCCTGCTCTGCGCCGCGGAATACAAGTACGACTGGACCAGCATGCGCCGCACCGAACGTGTGGAGCATCCCAAGCCCGACACGACTACTGTTCGTCGTGCCCACACCCGCGAGAAACGTCCGTCGTGGGTGCCCCGTGCGCGCCGCTTGAAGCTGGATCTTCCGCTGCGCTACCGCGTGAACAAGACCAGCACCTGGTATGAAGGCACCATCGAAAACATCAGCCAGAGTGGAGTCCTGTTCAATGGCCCACAAGAGCTGCCGGTGAATGCTTTGGTGGAGATGGTTTTCGAGATGCCCGAAGAAATCTCCGGCCAGAAGAACAGTAATGTCGTTTGCCAGGGCCGCGTCATGCGCTTCAAAGAAGCCCAACCGGATGCGACTCCTGCTCTGGCCGCTTCCATCGTCGACTACAAATTCATCCACTAACTCCGCACTCACGAAAGCTGGGTTGCACGGGCCATAGTTCCAAGGCCGAGCCGTCCCAGTTCGCCCGCAATGTGTCCGAAATCACAAACCGGCTCTGCCTCTCTTCTTCCGCGCTGCCCCTTTTCGTCCTGACTGCCGATTTACATCTGCACGGAACCATCAAAGCATCTAAACTGTGGATGTACGGGGATGGGCATCCCCGTCTTCGTAAGGAGTCGAGTATGAGAATTTGCAGGCAGTCATTCTATTCGTGCGTTCTTGGCATGGTTCTGTTGCTTGGCGTGGGCTGCGCCAAGAAACTGGATGACGCCAAGATGTCGAGTGAAATTCAAAGCAAGTTCAGTCAGGATTCCGGGCTGGCATCCAAGCAACTGACAGTGCAGGCCAACAACGGTGTGGTCACCCTCTCGGGCAGCGTGGAAAATGCGGCGCAACGGGATGCCGCGGGACAGCAGGCGGCCTCCATTCCCGGCGTGAAAACGGTCATCAACAACTTGCAGATCGGCAGCGTTGTGGCCGACGAGAGCCCTGCCGCCAAGCCCGCGCCCACCAGCGAGGCGCGTGCCCCGGAGGAGAAACCGGAGCCAGTCGCGAAATCGACGAAGGCTCGCGCTCCGAAGCACAACCGTCAGACTCCCCGGAGCAGTGACCAGGATTCGGCTCAGGGTGCAAATCAGCAGATGGCCGCCAACACTCCTCCTCCCGCGCAAGTAACTCCGGCTCCGATTCCCGCGGAAAGCACTCCCCCGCCGCCCCCTGCTCCCAAAAAACTGATTATCGACCAGGGAACACAGCTTGCCATCCGCCTGGTGGACCCGATCGATAGTGAGAAGAGTCAGACTGGCGACACCTTCCACGCCACGCTGAACGCACCGTTAACTTCCGATGGAGAGCAGGCAGTCCCTGCCGGCGCTGACATTACCGGGCACGTCGTCGAAGTCAAGAGCGCGGGCAAGTTTGCCGGTCAATCTGAGGTCGTGTTGCAGCTTGACTCCCTCACTTCCGGCGGAAAAACCTATAACCTGCAAACCGATCAGTACAAGAAGACCGGCAGCTCGCGCGGAAAAAATACCGCGGCTAAAGTCGGAGGCGGAGCGGTGGTGGGCAGCATCATCGGCGCGCTGGCGGGCGGCGGTAAAGGTGCCGCCATCGGGGCCGCGGCCGGAGCCGGTGTCGGAGGCGGAGTACAAGCTGCTACCAAGAGCCAGCAGATCAAGCTGCCCTCCGAGACCATTCTTAATTTCACACTGCAGGCGCCAGTCACTGTCGTACAGTCCAGCGGCTCGGACCGGCAGAAGCTCCCCAACTCACAATAGCTGAAGCGTCGCCCCACTTCTCGCGTCAGGTGCGAGAAGTAGGGCCGCGCCAAGGCTCTATCCTTTTCTGCTCCATTCATCTTCGGGTAGACTTTTCTCTCATGCGCGAGATCACCGCCGTAGTGCACACGCAAGACGATGCCTTGCGAATCGGCCGATGCCTCGAGACCCTCTATCCGTGTGACGAGATCTTGATTATCGATCACGGTTCCAAAGACGGCACCTTGCGTGTCGCTCAGGAGTACGGGGCAAGGATCATGCGTGCGCTCAGCGGCAGCCCCGAACCAGTGCCGCGCCTGGCCAGTTCCGGCTGGATCCTCTGTCTTGACGTACGGGAATCTTTAAGCGAAAGCCTCGCGGCCAGTCTTTACGAGTGGAAGACGGAATCTTCTTCCCAGCAGCGCGTCTTTTCCATGTTTGTTCGCGAAGAGACGGCGGAGGGCTGGATTGACAACCCCACCCCGCAGACGCGCCTCGTCCCCGTAGTTTGGGATCGTTGGCATGGATCGTTTCCCGCCAACGATGGCTCGGCATGCGCCCTTGAGGGCGACTTGCTACGCTTTGTCCTACCCTGATTCCGGGATTCCGGCTACATAGCGCACAGGCTCGTGTGATTTGGGTCACTTTCCTCCCAGAGGGGTGCGCCTAAACTGCGCTGTGGTGAGAGTTCCGGGCTTAGCAGCCCAGGAGGAAAGATTATGCATGTTATGAAATTCATCAGCTTGGCGACAGTTCTGGTCATCATCTCGGCGTTTGCCGTAGCGCAACAGGCGTCCACCGACAATAAGCCTTCTGTCAAACATGTGCCCATCACCCGTACTCCGTCGAATTCGGGCAAAGCGATGTATGACAGCTATTGCGCCGTTTGCCACGCGAAAGATGCCAAAGGCAACGGTCCGGCAGCGTCTGCAATGAAGACCCCGCCCACCGATTTGACTCAAATGGCGAAAAATAATGGCGGAAAGTATCCCGCGGCTCACGTTGCCGCAGTGCTCAAGGGGCAAGCCATGAATCCTTCCCACGGCAGCGAGGAGATGCCCATTTGGGGACGATTGTTCTCCAGCATCAGCCAGGGACATGAAGGGCAGGTTCAGCAGAGAATCACCAATCTGGTCACCTACCTCGAAGGCGTGCAGGCCAAGTAGAAGATTCAAGCTCACTCTACGCCTCGGAGCTGTCAGCTCGCCAGCACCCATATCGAGCTGACGTCCGAGGCTCAGGGTTTCGCGAGGCGTGCTTTCTGCAGAGCGGCTGCCGGTTTAAGTTCCGGCTCTGCATCGGATTAGCGCTAGCCGTCGTCCACTTGGCCAGTGACTTCGGTACCATCGTCCCTTGGTTATCCCCGACTTATAATCCAACCAAGAACGGCAATATCCAGCGTTCTTCAGGAAGGCTTGCGCACGCGCAAGCCTGACTGCGAACGATTGCGAGATCCAGTGGATCCTGTCCTTGCATGCATGTTTTTCGCCGTGGGGCTGGCGTTTGGCAGCTTCCTGAACGTGTGTATTTACCGGCTGCCCCTGGGACTCTCGGTGGCGTACCCCGGGTCCGCGTGTCCGCAGTGCAAGAAAGCAATCGCGTTCTACGACAACATTCCCGTGCTGAGCTGGCTGATTCTTCGAGGACGCTGCCGCAACTGTAAGGCCCGCATCTCGCCGCGCTATCTCGTCGTCGAGCTGCTGAATGCCTCTTTGTGGCTGGCCTGCTACTGGTACTTCGGCTGGACGCTTTCCACGTTGAAGTATTGCGCGCTTTCGTTTCTGCTGCTCGGGCTCATTTACACCGACGCCGAAACCAAGCTGCTTCCGGATAAACTCACGCTGCCCGGATTGGCGCTCGGCATCGTATTTAGTCTGATTGTGCCGGTGAACGATCTGGCGTCGCAATTCCTCCCCGGGATGATGAACCTGCCCGTGAGCGGCGACATCTCCGCG
>JAICJP010000027.1 GCA_025928375.1 Candidatus Sulfotelmatobacter sp. | reverse complement strand
GTGCGCTTCGCCACCGCCGATGTGCTGGAAAAATATGTGAGCGGTTCTCCCCTTCAGCGAACGCTGGTATCAACCGACGCCGCTCTGGAAGAAACATTCTTTCTGGGATTACGCCTGAACCGGGGAGTGGACCTGGCCCGTATTGCAGAAGAATTCGCCCCGGCTGCACTAGTTGCACTGCAGCCCATAATCGCTGACCTCGAAAAACAAGAATTGCTGGAGCGATCCGAAAATTTCATTCGCCTGACCAAACGAGGCCGCCTGCTATCCAACGAAGTCTTCCAGCATTTCCTGACCCCTGATCCCCGATCCCTGGCCCCTGCTCTTGTAACTCCAAGCGTATAATGCAACTAGCGCTGGTCAGAGAAGAGCGCGAATTCCCAGACCATCCGGTCGGTTGGGTGGCATCGCGAAGTACGCAGAATCGCCAGTGTTCATGCGCCTTCCACCATCCTCTTCCTTTCTCCTCCGGACGTAACTTCTTCCCTCTGCCGCGCCATGTTCTAATCAAAAATTCGGGGCACAAGCCTCATTGAAGCGGGCCTGTTGTTCGCAGTCGCCCTGGTTCTCCGGAGGAAGCGTGGATTTCCTACTGAACGAAGAGCAGCAGCAACTGAAAAAGAGCGTTCGCGAATTCGCCGAGCGCGAAATCCGGCCGCACGTCATGGAGTGGGACGAAGTCGGAGAATTCCCCCTCGTCACCGTGAAAGAGTTGGGCAAGATGGGCTTGATGGGCGTGGTCTTCCCGCCGGAGTACGGCGGCGCTGGCATGGGCTATGTCGAATACGTCACCGCCATCCAGGAGCTCTCGCGGGTCGATGGCTCGGTCGGCATCATCGTCGCCGCCCATACCTCACTCTGCTCCAATCACATTTTTCTTGCCGGCAACGAAGCGCAGAAAAAAAAGTACGTCAGCAAACTGGCCACCGGAGAATTCATCGGCGCCTGGGGCCTCACCGAGCCCTCTTCCGGATCCGACGCCGGCAGCGCCCGCATGACCGCAGTTCGCAAAGGCAACAACTGGGTCCTGAACGGCACCAAGACTTTCTGTACCAATGGCCATTATGCGGATGTAATCGTCGTACTAGCTGTAACCGATCGCACAGCCCATACTCACGGGATTTCAGCGTTTGTAGTCGAGAAAGACACCAGGGGATTCCGCCCCGGCAAAAAAGAAAACAAGTTAGGCCTGCGCGCCAGCGACACCGCGGAATTAATCTTCGAAGATTGCATAATCCCCGCCGAGAACCTGCTGGGCGCGGAAGGCCAAGGATTCCCCGATGCCATGCGCGTTCTCGATGGTGGCCGCATCTCCATTGCCGCTCTGTCCCTGGGCATGGCCGAGGGCGCCTACGAAGCCGCCCTCAAGTATTCCAAGCAACGCAAGCAGTTCGGCAAAGCCATCAGCGATTTCCAGGCAATCCAATGGAAGCTGGCGGACATGGCCACCGAAATCGAAGCCGCCACGCTGCTTACGCTAAAGGCCGCGTCCATGAAGGATGCCGGCATGAAAACCACCCAGGAGTCTTCGATGGCGAAGCTTTACGCCAGCGAAGTCGCCGTAAGGTGCGCCAATGAAGGAGTCCAGATTCATGGCGGCTACGGCTTCATCAAAGATTATCCCGCCGAAAAGTTTTATCGTGACGTAAAGCTCTGCACCATCGGCGAAGGTACCAGCGAAATCCAGCGCCTGGTAATCGCCCGGCAGTTGCTCAAAGATTAGCGTTCGATTATTCGTAGCGCGACGCACCATGGGATCAACCTTCGTAGCCCGGTGCGCGGGAATATAGCAGGCCAACAAGGCGACGCCGACCAGCACCACCGATACGATCGCATAAGTAATCGGGTCCGTTGGTTTCACCTCGACCAGAAAGCGAGCACCTTCACTCGTACCGCAGTGGTGGCAAGCATAACTGAGGTCTCTTGTTTGATGTTCTTCATGATACCCTCACTAGCCTGAAGTCAATGATTCCGCCGAGTAGCTTATCAACCGAAAACCAAGCGTACGATTGAATGTGTCTCAACTAAGAAAGCACTCTGAGCCTTGATGCTGATTTCGAACTTAAGCGGGACAAGCCAAGAATTATGCTTTCGCTTCCAACACCTACCGATACTCGCAAAACCACAGAGCACAACACTGCCACGCCAATCTTTTACTTCATCGTCTACAGCTTCATTGCCTGCTTTGGTCTTTGGACTATCCTGTGCAATGCGGCGTATGTTTTCAGCCTAAAGTTTCGCACGCTATCTTCCCTTTTACCGATTGTCTTAATTGCCGGAATTTTATGTGGCTTATGGCTCGTGAAAGGTACAGCAAATCAGGGGTCTCAGCAAAACGCAACTAAGGAGACTATCCCCAAGGCATCACGACTAACAGAAGCATACTTGGTCGCAGCAGTACTCATAGTGAGCGTACGAGCTTTTTACCATAATGCTTACACTGCCTTTTGGGTCCTATCCGTTATCTTCCTTGTTGCCGTGTTAATTGCACTCCGGCATGGGTGGCAGGCCACGAATTTTGTTGCGCCGCCAGTAACTCGTGCTGGGCTTATGATTCTGCTGGCATTGGCAGGGATTTCAGCAGCGATCACCTTTGCAGCACATCGGGCCGACTGGGATGACTCTATGTACGTCGGCCTCGTTGCTGATGCTGTAGCTCATCCCGACCTTCCCGTCCTCCGCCATGATCCCCTCTATGGGACAGGGCGTTTTGGGCTGGTCATGCCAACATATGCAATAGATTCGATAGAGCTTTTTACCGCGACATTAGCGCGTTTTTTTGGCGGTCCTCCTTTGGTATGGGCGCATACCCTGGTCGCCACGTTCTTTGCCCTGATCCTGCCGTTCGCGTGGGCCTTGTTCATGCGCTCCGTTACCCACCGCTGGATTGCCGGCACTGCACTGGTCATGCTGCTCCTTATTTTGCTTGGGGAGGACAACTACAGCCTTGGCAATTTTGCTTTTGTTCGGCTTTTTCAAGGCAAATCCGTCCTCGTCAACATAGCCATTCCCTTGCTCTTTGCCTGCGCGTGGAGATTTGCCGCTGTCGGAGGGCTCAGGGCTTGGACGATTCTTCTTCTGAGCACATTGACAGCGGTCGGTTGCTCTTCTTCTTCGCTGTTCATAGTTCCGATGGCGCTGGGCATCTGTGCCGTGACCACATGGCGGCCGAACGCCTTCTGGCGCACCTTCGCCACAATCGCGCCCGCTCTTTATCCCATTGCGGCCGGCTTGGCATTCCGGCGAGCCTTTTCTTCCGTCCTTACTACACTCATCGTCCTTATCCCGTCCACCGATGCAGTAGTCCGTGCCGTGCTCGGGCGCCATGGCCAATTCATCATTCTCCCGGGACTTCTTCTGTCACCGCTGCTGGTGCGCTCTGCGCGGGTGGGTTGGCAACTCGCAACCGCTTCATTGACCATTTTTCTTCTAATACTGAATCCCTTCTTGTTCGCGGCTTTCGCACGGCTGGTAACATCAGAAGTAGTTTGGCGCCTGCTCTGGGCCGCTCCTGTAGTAGGTTTTGCGAGCATCATGTTGATCGGCTTGACCGAGTTTGCGGAATCTCGTGCAAGCCTTCCCGGGCTCGTAGCATCTGTGCTGGCCACACTGAGCGTGTTTGTGGTTTTGACGCGCACCTCAACCCTCCGAACAGCGAATCGCGTTTCCTTTTCCCTGCAACTCACTAAAGTCCGTCCCGACATCGAGGATCTTGCTCGCACCGCCGCCGCGGCGGCTCCGGACGGCACAGCGGTACTTGCGCCGGATGCAGTTGCCTGCTGGATTCCAACCTTTCTGAAACGTCCACCGCTAGTCAGCGTGCGGGCCGTATATGACCGGCAGATGGTGCCGCAAATGTCCCCAGCAGAAGCTAGCGAACGACGTCGCTTGCGTGAATTAGTATCGGGAAAACCCACGGGGGCAGAGACGCCTGCGCAATTCCTCGACCTGCTCAGCCGCTATCATGTCGGGGTCGTAGTCACTACAGAAGCCGCTGCTTCTAGCTTGCAAGACGAATTGCTCAAGGCAGGATTCTCGCTTTCGCAACGGCGCGACGGCTATGTACTTTTTGCTCTCAAGAAAAATACCACCGCTGGTCGTCCGTAAAGCTCGCGCGATTAGATGCGTAAGTCACGAACTCCACACTCCAAAGCCATCAATCCGCTGGATGAAAACGAAAAGGCATACGCCCATTTAGACGCCTTGATAAACCTGTGATCAAATTCGCAGGGTTTTGTCTGTGCCGCGCAGGGCAGAGTTGAGGAATCGATAACGCAACCAATTTCTTGTGCTCGCCCATTGTCGACTCTCGTCGATTGCTACAACTACATCCACGTATGCGAAACAGACCAGTGAAAAGTCATGAGGCCAATATTGTTAAGGCTCTCGATTCAAGGTACTTCCGATGCTTTGAGGTTGTTGGACCGCCCCACCCGTGTGTGTGGGGATTGACAACTCTCGGAATGATGCTTCTGCACGGCTGATCTGTTCTTTTGTCATCAGCTTCGACAGAACTCTGAGTCTTTCGATTGCACGCTGCTCTCCTCCGGACCCTGCCTTTTCGTACCAAATGTAGGCATTAATATAGTTAAGCGGTAGGCCCTTACCTTGCTCGTAGAGACATCCCAAGTCCATTTGTGCACGAGCATCCCCCTTGTTCGCGGCCAATTGCAGCCACTTCGCTGCGACTCCGTAGTCCTGAGGTAGACCGGTTCCCTTGAAATACATCCATGCAAGGATCTGTTGAGCAGGCGCATATCCGCTTTCGGCCGCCTTGCGAAACCATTCAGCGGCCTGTGCATAGTTTCGAGGAATGCGTCTTCCCCGAAAATACAATGTGCCCAGGTTGCACTGCGCAACAACATTCCCACCTTCGGCAGCGCGCAGGAGCCAAATCACCGCCTGTTGAATATCCTTGTGCACTCCATGGCCGTATTCGTACAAGACGCCGAGATTGTTGGCGGCGGTAAGGTCCCCGCGATTGGCGGCAGCGGCGTAATAGTCAAATGCTCTCCGATAATCACGCGGCACACCTGTGCCGCTTTCGTATAGATAACCCAGAAGCACTTCAGCATCGACCAATCCTTGTTCGGCGGCCAACCGCAGGTATGTTGCAGCTTCTGCGTAGTTTGATGAAGCGCCTGTGCCGCTCAGGTACAACCGCCCAAGTTGGTATTGAGCTATTGCATCTCCCCGGCCAGCCTGATCGCGAAGCTTAGGTACTTCGGATCCGATTTTGTCCAAGTGAGGAAATGGTTCTCCAGTGTCCTGCTGAGCGTTGGCGCCAATCAGGAAGAATGACAACCAAAGCACAGACAGACATGCAATTGTAAAGAACGGTCGCGAATACATGTAGGTCCCCTTCGAGCTTCTCGCGCTGGCTTGTTCCTGCTAGCCGGATTCCCCTGTTCAGCGGTGGTGCGCACCTTGACCCAAGACCATGGTGGGGATCAATGCTTTGACTGTGGTTTGTTTGTTCCGCGACAAGATGCTGATTCAAAAGGACGTGTTTTGCGATTGTTCGCGCGGTCCCAAGCAGGAGGGTGCAGACCGATTTCAAACCCGTGATAAACTACGCGCCTCTTCTTCGTTGGGGGGAAGATGAGCCGTACACCCACCCACGCCCGCATCCTGAAGTTCGCCACATATGAAGTGGACCGTGATTCTGGCGAACTTTATAAGTCGGGAGTGCGCCAGAAACTCACCGGTCAGCCGTTTGAAGTCTTGTGCCTACTACTCGAACGCCCCAACCAGATAGTGACGCGGGAAGAATTCCGTGAGCGTATTTGGTCAAAAGATACGTTTGTCGACTACGATCTGGCCCTGAGGAAAGCAATTACGCGCCTTCGTGAATCGCTTGGCGATTCTGCCGAAAATCCGCGTTTTATCGAAACCATTCCACGCAAGGGCTATCGCTTCCTCGGTACCGTGGAGCCAGGCGGACAAGTTGCCGCCGGCAAGATTTCGTCTGCAGCATTGGAACAGGTCCCCCACTCGGAGAATCCAATCCACCATGAACTGGACCACTTCGGCACCGCAACGGACGGTCGCTCAAGCGAACCAATCATTTCGCGGAAGCTACTGTATCGGTTCGCCGCGTTTGCGGCGATTTTGCTATTCATTTCACTGATCAGCCTGTGGTTCCGACACCAGCATCCCGCACGCCAGCGCGCCCTTACACGATTGACGTTCGACGCCGGCCTGCAGATGGGGGCGACTTGGTCACCGGACGGCAGATTCATCGCTTATAGCTCGAATCGTGGCGGAAAGTTTGACATCTGGGTGCAGCCGGTAAGCGGGGGCGACGCGGTGGAGATCACGCACGAACCCGGCCAGAACTGGCAACCAGAGTGGTCGCCCGACGGCAAGTACATTGCCTATCGCTCGGAAAACGGTGCGGGTGGTCTCTACATAGTGCCGGCACTCGGAGGCGCACGCCGTAAGGTCGCTGACTTTGGCTATTATCCCCGCTGGTCGCCTGATAGTTCGCGCATCCTGTTTCTACCTACAACCTTTGGCGGAGTGAAATCTCTGTACGTGGTTTCACTTGATGGTGGTAAGCCTTACCTGGTGTTGAATGGGGAGTTCTTTGCCAAGCATCCTTATACCGGCAGATCTGCGGCCTGGCATCCGGATGGCAAACGAATCTCGGTTTGTATCTGGGATTATGAAACCATGGCCCCGGTATTTTGGACGGTTCCGCTGAATGGCGGTGAAGCCCTCAAGTCGGAAGTCGATCCCGAAGTGCTGAAGCAGTCGGGCGATTCGACCGCTGCCAGATTTGTCGCCGATGCAAGTTTCTCGTGGGCTCCTTCCGGAGAAGCGATTTATTTTGAGCGTACCTTCAATGGAGCGACAAACCTGTGGAAGATGACGGTTGACCCGAGAACATTGCGAGGCACCGGGATCGAGCGACTGACTACGGCTCCCGGGAACGATACCGGGCTCGCTATTACCTCCGACGGCAAGAAGCTTGCATTCAGCGCTGAGTCCAGACAGATTCAGATCTGGTCGGCTCCGTTCGATCCTCGATCCGGCAAGTTGACTGGTATGGGCGAAGCGGTCACTTCGCCAGGACTAGAGGCTTGGGTCCCGACTTTGACGCCGGATGGTAAGAAGCTCGTATTCAGCGGCGAGCGGGGTGGCAGTTGGGAAATTTGGCAACGGTCGATGGTTTCTGGCGAAGTGACCTCAATCGCCACTAATGATGGCTACGCCCGCGCTTACCCCATCTGGTCACCGGATGGAACACGTCTTGCTTATGCGCGGTATAAGAAGCGTGGGAACGAAAATAGGATTGTCGTCTGGTCCAGCACCTCCAACGAAGAGCAAGTGATTGCGGATGGGGGTGGTTATGACCTTTGCGGCTGGTCGCCTGATGGTTCTGACCTTGTGGTGTCCAAGTGGAATAAAGAGACAGACAAGGCGGAAGTTTGGCTGCTCTCCCTTTCCACAGGCTCATCTACCGGGAAAATTGCGGCAAGTCCGGATTACTACCTCTTTCAGGGCCAATTCTCTCCTGATGGCCACTGGGTTGCTTTCGAGGCGGTGCGGGACGTTTCCAACGGACGAGAATCCAGCATCTTTGTCGTCCCCGCGCACGGCGGCAAGTGGATTCGAATCACGGATGGCCGACAATGGGACGACAAGCCCAGATGGTCCCCCGATGGGAAGAGCATCTACTTTATATCGGCCCGCCGGGGTTTTTATAACGTCTGGGGAAACCGCATTGACCCAGTGGATGGCAGAGCAGTCGGAAACCCGTTTCAAGTTACCGAGTTCGACAATCCGGCACTCATGGTTCCACCTTACATTCCGGATGTCGGTTTGTCGATCGCTCGAGGGCGTTTGGCAGTGACCGTCTCGCAATCCTCCGGCAGCATTTGGGTGCTGAATAATGTAGACGAATGAGTGAGACGTTGAACCAGAAACCGTGTCTGCTGGTGGCCCTGTAAGAGGGTCTAGGTCGCGCCTTGGTATCGGTTGGATTACCACATACCGTGATGTCCCTTCCCAACCTGATCGGGATGTCTCTGGACCATGGTTCTCTTCTCCGCCAAAAGCATGTGTTTCTTCTGCTCCTGCTTTACACTGGACCAGTTTGGACGCGAACCACTCAGCCCTGATCTCAGCCATACGTTCCGGCGACACGCGCTCGCTCGCCCGCGCTATTTCAGGCGTTGAGAATCGTTCCCCCGGATGGTCCGATCTGCTCAAAGCAGTGTTCCCCTACACCGGCAAAGCTCGTGTCATCGGCATGACCGGTGCGCCGGGTGCAGGGAAGAGCACACTGGTCGATCAACTCGCCAGGCTTTATCGCAAGCAGGATCGCACGGTCGCCATCGTCGCCGTCGATCCCACCAGCCCCTACACCGGCGGCGCGATTCTCGGCGACCGCATCCGCATGCAGGACCACTTTAGCGACGCCGGCATCTACATCCGCAGCATGGCCACGCGCGGCTCCCTCGGAGGATTGGCCCGCACCACCGCCGACGTCACCACGCTTCTGGATGCCTCCGGACGCGACCTCATCCTGATCGAAACGGTCGGAGTCGGCCAGGATGAAGTCGACATCGTTCGCCTGGCCGACATCACTGTGGTGATCCTCGTACCCGGCATGGGCGACGATGTCCAGACCATCAAAGCCGGCATTATGGAAATCGCCGACATCTTCGTCATCAACAAGAGCGACCGCGAGGGCGCCGAGCGCGTCGAGCGTGAAATCCGCGCATTGCAGGCCCTGGCCACACGCCAGGACGGCTGGACGCCTCCCATCGTGAAGACGGTCGCCAGCGACGGAACCGGCGTCGCCGAACTGGCCCATGCCATTGCGGGTTATGAAGAATTCCTGCAGAAAGAGAATCGCGCTTTGAGGAAGAGCGTCGAAAACTGGCAGGAGCGCTTAGTACAAATGCTGCGCGACGCCATGCTGGAGAAAGCACGCGTCCACCTCGGAGACATCAATGCCCTCGCCGCGGAAATTGCCGAGCACAAGCGCGATCCCTACACCGTAGTAGAGGAAATTGCGAAGCTGCCCTAGAGAAGCTGAGCTGGAAGAGATGCGGAATCCGCAATGTTGCAGTTTTCCACAGCCAAGTTCATTCCGCTGTGACGAACAACCTTTACTCCAGACGCGAAGAAGTCGGACAATCGAATCATGAACTCGGATTGCTCCAGCTTCCCGCGTAGAGACGTAGCTCGCTACGTCTCTGCTGGCAAGCAGGGCAAGCGGCACGGTCGCAATTGAGAAAGTGTAAGTGCTTATTCGAGAATACTTTACACGCAACCCCTTTGGATCGAAGACTTTGCCGGGCAAGACGTAGATACCTATAAGGTAAGTCTCGCAAATCGAATACTTTGCAGAAGATGGTCTGAAAAAATTAACATCAATTCACCCATGACACCCACGTTCCAGATCGATCATCTAGGCATAGCCGTGAAGTCGCTCTCCTCGGCGAAAGCCATTTACGAGAAGTTAGGGCTCAGCATCTCTCCCGAAGAGACGGTCGAACATGAACAGGTGAAGCTGGTCATGGTTCCGGTCGGAGAGAGCCGCCTCGAACTGCTCGAGGCCACCTCCCCGGACTCGACCATCGCAAAATTCGTCGCCAAGCGCGGCGAAGGACTGCATCACGTCTGCCTGAAGGTGCCCGATCTCGCCGCCGCCATCGCGCGCCTCAAAGCCGATGGCGTCCGCCTGGTTTCCGAAGAGATTAAGGTCGGCGCCGGCGGCCATCGTTACATCTTTGTTCACCCAGCCAGCACAGGTGGCGTTCTATTGGAGTTGGTGCAAGGCTAATGTTTGCGTAACCCGGTTTGTGTAGCCCCGGACGCCTCGTCCGGGGGGAGCGCATGTGCTTCTTCTGATCACCGATACGTCAGGTCGAAACGGCATCGTGGCCTTGGCTCGCGCGCCGCAAGCGGGTAAACCGGACGAAGTCCATATTCTCGAATCCGTACCGCTGGCCGGTGGCACTTTTTCCGCGCAGCTTGTCCCGCAAATTGCAGCCCTGCTCGAAAAGCATGGCTTACGCAAGAGCCAGATCGATGCCTTCATCGTAGTGTCCGGCCCAGGATCGTTCACCGGGTTGCGCGTGGGTCTCGCAGCGATCAAGGCGCTGGCCGAGATCCTTCAAAAACCGATCGTGCCCGTGTCGTTCCTGGAAGTAGTGGCGCGTGCCGCAGGCATCGACGGACGAGTCGTCGCCCTGCTGGATGCGGGGCGCGGCCAGCTCTACTCCGGCGAATACGAAATCTCCGGTGCGCGAGCGCAAGTGGTTCAGGAGCACCTGATCACCCGCGAAGGCTTGGCCGATCTCTCGCGCACGGTTGCCATATCTACTCCGGACACCTCTCTGGCAAGCACCTCGCGAGAGGCCGGCCTGCGCACTTTCGAACTCAAAGCGATCCCCCCGGAGATGATTGCACTCCTTGGATGGAGCAAACTGCGCGATGGAGAAATCGTCTCCCCGGAGCAACTGGATGCCAACTACGTCCGGCGCTCGGACGAGATCTTCGGGACACCATCCTCGGCTACGCCGCAACCGTCCTCAAAGCCGTGAAGATCCGGACCGCCACTCCCGACGACATTCCTTTCCTGCTTCAACTGGAACACGACTCGACCACAGCGGCGCACTGGACGCTCCAGCAATACACGAACTTATTTCGGGACGGCGCCGCTGCCCACCGACTTGTGTTGCTGGCGGAGACAGAAGACGTGCCGCTCGGCTTCCTTGTCGCCCAACATATCGCCTCCGAGTGGGAACTGGAGAACATCGTCGTGTCCTCCACTGAACGCCGCAAAGGCTTTGGCGCGCGTTTGCTGCGGGCTCTGCTGGACACGGCTAGCCAGAGCGCCTCCGAATCAGTCTTCCTGGAAGTTCGGGAATCGAATCTTCCCGCGCGGCGTTTCTACGAAAAGACAGGTTTTCAGCAGGCAGGCGTTCGCAAAGGTTACTATCGCGATCCCCCAGAGGACGCGATTTTGTACCGCCTGGACATTCGTAAGCCGATTCAGACCTGAATTTGCACCACTTTTTTGGCATTGCCGGTGTGTTACGGCTGTGTTAATTTGAGCCCATATTGAAGGTTTGGAGGTCTGCAGGATGCTGACTTCGAGAGACCAACTCCTGACCAGTCATGATGAATTCCGCCGGCTGGCCCACGAGCACTCCCAATACGCAGAACGTCTCGATGCACTCACCCAGAAACGTTATCTCAGCGAAGACGAAAAGATGGAAGAAGTCCGTCTCAAAAAGCTGAAACTCCGCCTGAAGGATCAGATGGAATCCATCGAGCGCGAGCATCGGCTGCACTACGGCGTCAACGTAGCCTAATTCCGCATTGCCAAGCTTTCGGCGGTTCGCCCGCCTTGGGAGTAATCTACCCCGCGAAGCGCGCTACCCAGCGCCTTTTTTTATTTATACTTACGACTGTTTTGTTGAGCTGCGCCGTCCACCTTCTCAGCTTTCAGAAGATATAATTGAAAGACTCCCTATGGTTCGTGATGGCTACTACTACGGGCTGACGTTTATTGCCGCCGGCATTCTGCTCGGTTGGTTGACCCGTCCTGCCTGGGCGATCATTCCATTTCTTCTGGCTGCATTCTTCCTGCAATTCTTTCGCGATCCCGAGCGGGTCATTCCCGCTGAACCCGGCGCGGTGGTTTCTCCCGGAGACGGCAAAGTCACCGACGTCGCCGTCGGCAACGACAAGCGCTTGCGCATCAGCATTTTCCTGAACGTTTTCAACGTGCACGTGAACCGCTCGCCCATCTCCGGGGTGCTGCGGGAGGTGAAGTACGTGCGCGGCAAGTTCGTGAACGCCATGAGCGATCTATCCGCTGACCAGAATGAGCAGAACATCGCGACGGTCGAAGGCGACGACGGGCAGTTCGTCATTTTCAAGCAGATCGCGGGCCTGCTGGCGCGGCGCATCGTTTTCAATCCCAAAGCCGGAGACCGCCTGGAGCGCGGTCAACGGGTTGGCATGATCAAGTTCGGATCGCGCGTGGACGTTGTGCTGGATGCCTCCGCCCGCGTGAACGTAAAAATTGGCGATCACGTCAAGGGCGGATCGACTATTCTGGCTTACCTGCAGCCGCGCGAAACGGCGAGTGCAGGCTCCGTTTCCGCGACCCAGAAGGCGTACTGATGGCCGAGACTCCGACCAGACCGCGACGCAGGATCACCAAGGGGATGTACATTCTCCCCTCGCTGTTCACGACTGCCAACGTGGCTTTCGGCTACTACGCCATCCTCGAGGTGATGCACGCCTCGGCGATTGATTTCTGGCACCTGGATAACGCGGCTAAGGCAATTGGATTTGCGGTGCTGTTTGACGGGCTCGACGGCCGCATCGCACGAATGACGGGAACCAGCAGCGATTTCGGCCGCGAACTGGATTCACTCGCAGACGTGATCACGTTCGGAGTTGCGCCGGCCATGCTGGCCTGGACGTGGGGGTTCCATCTTATGCCCCCAGTGTTCCTCAGCCAGGGCCAGTGGCACATTAAGCTGACGCAACTGGGCGCGATTGCCAGCTTCCTCTTCCTGATCGCCGGGGCCAGCCGTTTAGCGCGGTTCAATATCAGCGGCAATCCCCAACCCTCAAACCCGGGCCGCCCAGGGAAGAAGTACTTCGTAGGCATGCCCATTCCTGCCGGAGCCGGAGTGATCGCTGCCGTAGTGCACTTCACTGTGGGCGAGCCGCTGGCGTCCGCGTACACCGCTCTGGCATGGTCGGCGATGGTGACCACCGTGGGCTATCTGATGGTCAGCACCTGGCGTTTTTACAGTTTCAAGGACATCGATTTTCGATCACGCCATCCGTTTCGGTTAATCGTGGTCCTGGCAGCCCTGTTTGGGCTCGTCTTCTTTTTCTCGCGCCGGGTGCTTTTTGCCATCGCGCTGCTGTACATGGTTTCCGGCGTGTTCTGGCGCCTGCAGTGGATTTTCCGCCGCCGCCCCGGTCCGCCTCCACCGTCCTATAAGGAGGCTCCGCACACATCATGAGCGACACCGCCAAACCCGCGCCCACCGCCCAAACTTCAGCGCCGCGCACCAAGCTCTACCGTGCGGCCATCGTGGGCGCAGGGTCTCTCAAGGGCAAAGAAGTAGCCGAGGTCCTGAACGAGCGCAACTTCCCGGCGGTGGATATTCGTTTGCTGGACGATGACGAAGCGCTCGGGCAACTCGAGGCCATGGGCGACGAGATCAGCTTCATCCAGCGGGTTCGCGCCGAGCAGTTCGAGCACGTGGATTTCACGTTCTTTGCTTCCGATCAGGAGAGCACCCGCCGCAGCTGGAAGGATGCACGCGACGCGGGCAGCACGATTGTCGATCTCTCGGGAGTGCTCGAGGATCAGGCGGGCGCAAACGTACGCTCTTTGTGGGTGGAGCGCGAGCGTGGGCAAGTCGCGCTTCCGGAACTTCAGCCCGGACCATGCGTAACCGCTCATCCCGCAGCGATCACTTTGGCGCTGCTGCTGTTGCGGGCCAGGAAAGCCGGCGCGATCCGGCGCGTCGTGGCTACGATTTACGAACCGGCTTCGGAGCACGGCCAGCGCGGGATGGATGAACTGCATCAGCAGACCGTGAATCTGCTCTCGTTCCAGCCGCTGCCCAAAGATGTTTTCGACGCACAGGTGGCTTTCAACATGGTGGCGCGTTACGGGCATAAGTCGCAGCCGGCGCTGGATTCGGTGGAAGCGACGGTTTTGCGTCACTACCGGAAAATCGCCGGCGACGATGCGCCCGTTCCTTCCGTTCTCCTGCTGCAAGCTCCGATTTTTCATGGCCACGCGATGGCGGTGTTCCTGGAAATGGATCACGCCGTCGAGGTGGAAGACTGGACTCGCGTTCTGGGAGGCGACCACGTCGCCATTCCCGGTGGCGAGGAAGATGCACCCAGTAATGTGAGTTCGGCGGGGCAAGCCGACATCCAACTCTCGATCAAGATGGATCCGACGCAACCCAATGGGGTGTGGCTCTGGGCAGCGGCTGACAATCTGCGTGTGTCTGCCGTTACTGCCGTCGAATGTGCGGAGAGCATGACCGCGATGCGTCCGACAGGGAAGATCCAGTGAACAGGTTCCCTGGCCTGATATTTTGCCTGCTGCTGGGCCTCGCCACGGCGTGCGGATATCACACCGCCGGACACGCGGCCCAGCTTCCGCAGAACCTCACCACGATCGCGGTTCCCCCTTTCAAAAACGAAACCCTGACCTATCGCATCGATCAGATGCTGACCAGTTCTGTGGTGCGCGAATTCAATACGCGCACGCGCTATCACATCGTCCCCGACAGCACCGATGCCGATGCGACGCTGCGAGGAACCGTGCTTTCCACGACGGCCTCGCCGCTGACCTACGACACTTCCACCGGACGCGCCGCCAGCGTTCTGGTCGTGGTCAGCATGAGCGTCACCTTGAGCGATCGCGGCGGCAAGGTGCTTTACCAGAATCCTTCGTATCTATTTCGGGAGCAGTACGAGGTGTCACAGGATTTGTCCAGCTTCTTTGAAGAAGACTCTCCTGCATTCCGCCGTCTTTCGCAGGACTTTGCCCGCACCCTGGTGGCGAATATCCTGGAGGGATTCTGATGTTGAGGCGCTTTAGTGTACTGACGGCCGTGCTGGCGACGGTGCTGTGCTCCGGGTGCTATAGCGGGTCGCGGCCGCCGCACGTGGGATCGCCCGCAAAGGAATTTACCGTCGCCGATTCCGACCACAGCGTTAGCCTGAACCAGTACCGGGGACAAATCGTGCTGGTGAACTTCTGGGCCACGTGGTGTCCGCCGTGTGTGGAGGAACTCCCTTCTTTGATGACCTTGCAGGAGCGGATGAAGGGGCGCGGACTTGTGGTGGTGGGGGTGAGCATTGACGTAGACGGCGATGCGTATCACCGCTTCCTGAAGCTGCACAACATCAACTTCGTGACGGTGCGCGATCCCGAGCAGAAAGTTGCGTCCATGTACGGTACCTCGGGCTGGCCGGAGACTTATATCATCGACCGTCAGGGCGTGTTGCGGCGGAAATTTGTGGGACCGGTCGACTGGAATGCTCCGGACGTGATTGCATTTCTGAGCCGGATGTAGTCGCGAACCGATCACTAGCCGAGGCAGGCCGTCAATGCTAGAGTCGCTAGAGAATAACCGGTTTTGATGCGCGCCTTTGCCCAAGCCGAACGGTTCGTCAGCGATCTGCAGTCGCGCAAGCTGCGGGCGGCTTACGTGTTTGTTGGCGACGAAGCCTTCTTCCGCAAGCGCTTTCGCGATGCCATTCTGGAGCACCTGGTCCCGGCGGACCTGCGGGATTTCAGTTTGTTTGAGTTCGACCTCGGGGACACGGATTTGGCGGAGGTTCTGGATCGCGCCCGGACTCCCTCGCTGATGGCCCCGTTCCAGGTCTTCTTCGTGCGCGGGGTGAAGAATCTGTTCGGCCGCGGTTCGAATGAAGAGAAGCTCGCTGCCATCGAGGACTACTGCAAGAATCCTAATCCTGACGCGCTGATCGTGTTTGTGGCCGATCACATTAGCATCCCCGCGGATGTTCGCAAAATCGAGATGCAGGACCGGGAGCGCTACCAGCGCATTCGCGACACGATGGGCCAGTATTGCGGAATCGTCGAACTGGCGCGGGTGGAAGAAGGCGAGGCGGTTCGCTGGATCAGCGACTACTGTGCGAGCCAGGCAGTGCAGATCGAGGCTGATGGCGCGCGCGAACTGGTGGACGCGCTCGGCGGCGACATGATGATGATCTCCAACGAACTGGAGAAGCTGATTCTGTACGTGGGCGAGAAAAAGCGGATCACACTCGGGGACGTGGAGACGATGGTGCTGGCGGCGAAGCAGAGGTCGCTCTACGAGTTGACGGATGCGATCTCGTCGAAGGATCGGGTGCGCGCGCTGGAAGTGCTGGATGCCATTCTGTCGTCGGGCGATGGCGAAGAGGCTTCCATCGGACACGTCTACATGCTGGCCAAAAGCTTTCGCCAGATGCTGATCATTCTGGAGCGGAACGTGCGCGACCAGCGCATGCTGTGGGCGGCGCTGTGGCAAGGGTTTCGCGTGCCTCCCTTTGCCGCGGACGACATTATCCGGCAGGCACGGCGCTACAAATCGCGCCGGGAGTTGACGCGTGCCATTCGGCTGGTGGCCAAGGCAGACTTGGCGCTGCGATCGAATCCTGTAAGCAAGCGCCTGGTCCTGGAACGACTTATCCTGGACCTGACTACCGAGCCCAAGGTTGAATCTCCGGGCTGGATGCAGGATCAGTTGCCGGTGTAGGCGGGCATCTCGAGCTAGCATCGATTCCTACCAGTTTTAGCGCGGAACTGTGTTCGCTGCTTTGCCTTGCTTGACGGATGCGGGCGCCTCCTGATCGGTACAGATCTGCGTGGCCTGGGCTTGTGCTGGATGAGGCACTCAGCGGCTGAAGCCTGTGCTTTTATGAGCGGTTGGATCGCAGCGGTAAACCGCTGCGCCACCCAACGGCGCTATGCTCTGCGCAGGTCAAAGGCTCTACGCTCTGCGCCAGCAAAAGCGCTATCCGAGGCTGTCCGGAGCCGCTTTTTCTCGCGAGAGGGGTCGAGGAAAAAACTCCAGGAGCTGGAAAAGTCTGCTCCTGCTGTCGATTTTCCCCCCACTCAACCAATATAAGATGAACGATCCAGCGTGCGAGCCTTCCAACTCTGATGAACGCTGGCACATAAAGCGGGGGGCAGGACGGTCTAATGAGAAAGCTAATCTTCGCCATCAACACTACTCTGGACGGCTGCTGCGACCACACCAAACAACTTGCTGATGAAGAAACGCATGAGTATTTTACGAGTCTGATGCGAGAGGCTGACCTGCAGGTGTTTGGGCGTAAGACCTATGAATTGATGGTTCCTTTTTGGCCTGAGGTTGCCAAAAACCAATCGATGACGAAGGCCTCGAACGAATTTGCTCGAGCCTTTGACTCCGTGAAGAAAGTTGTTTTTTCACGATCGCTGGACAGCGCTGAAGATCGAAATACGAGAATTGTTCGTACGAACCTTCGCGACGAAATAGTTAAATTGAAGCAGGAACAAGGTAAAAGTATTTTGGTCGGAGGCCTAAGCGTTGCTTCACAACTTATCGAGCTTGGGCTGGTGGATGAATATGTTTTTGTGGTTTCGCCAATCATTGCAGGAGAAGGGAGGCGGTTGTTGGAAGGGGTTAGCCTGCAGGAGAGATTGCAATTAAGGCTGGTTGAGTCAAAGATTTTTCAATCAGGATGTGTTGCGGTTCGTTACTTGAAAGCGTAGGGGTGACCTGCGAGGCGTGAAAGTGCTACCGATATTGCTACTTCCGGTCTAGAATGGCGGACAAAGTTGCCGCAAGCTGATGATTTGGCCTGGAGAGACGGCTGCGGCAGGTTTCGGTTTTGGAGACCCATCCCACATTAACTACACTGATCGCCGCCGCGGAACGTGGCGAGAAGGCGGCTGCCGATGCGCTGTTTAGCGCGCTGTATTCCGAATTGCGGCGACTGGCGAGGTACGAACTGGCGCGGCACGGGGCGCCGATGAGTGTCAGCGCCACCACCCTTTTACACAAGGCATACATCGAGATGGCGGGAAATAGTGGAACCTCGTTCGCCGATCGCAAGCGATTCATGGGTTATGCCGGCCGGGTGATGAGGGGCTTAATTATTGATCATGCTCGCAGCCGCAGCGCCCAGAAGCGTGGAGGGCAATTTGAGATCACGTCGCTGGGAGCCGAAATCGAGAGTGCGGTCGATGAGCATAAGCTGGTGCAGATCAGCCAGGCATTAGACGAATTGGCCAAAGCGGACCCGGGGCTGGCAGAAGTTGTGGACTTGAAATTCTTTTGCGGCTTTTCGTTTGCCGAGATCGCCGCCATGAGAGACGTCAGCGAACGGACTGTTCAGCGCCAATGGGAGAAAGCTCGTATCTATCTGCATCGCAGCATCCGTACAGATTTAGAGATGTGAGGAGCCGTGTCGACACTCAGCCCTGATCAATGGCAGGAAATAAGTCCTTACCTGGACCATGCGCTCTCGCTTTCAGCGGAGGAGCGTGCAAGCTGGCTGGCGGATTTCCGGGCGAAGAATTGCGATTTGGGCGGTGTGCTCGAGAGATTACTCGACGAACATCGTGAACTCTCTGAAGAAAATTTTCTAGAGGAGCAACCGGTGCGGCCCGCGGGCGAACCGTGTTTAGCCGGAGAAATCCTCGGACCATACAAGCTGCTAGCGCGGATCGGCGAAGGCGGAATGGGCAGCGTTTGGCTGGCGGAGCGTCACGATGGCCGATTCGAACGCCAGGTGGCGATCAAGTTTCTGCATTTTGCAGTGGGGTCCGCAGCCTCGGCTGAAAGATTCAGGCGAGAAGGTAGAATTCTCGGCCAACTAGCGCATGCTCACATTGCGGAACTGATTGATGCCGGCGTGACTCCTCGTGGAGAGCCCTATCTCGTCCTTGAACATGTGAAAGGGAAGCAGATAGACGAGTATTCCGACGAGCGCAGTCTCAGCGTGGACGGAAGAATCGAGATCTTTCTGGATGTTCTTGGCGCAGTTGCGCATGCCCATGCAAACCTGATCGTTCACCGTGACATTAAACCTTCCAATGTGCTGGTCAGCAGCGACGGCGCAGTGAAGCTTCTGGACTTCGGCATCGCCAAGCTCCTTGCCGAGGATGCTGGGGCCGCGACCCTGCTCACAGTGGAAGGTGCCTCGGCGTTGACACCTCAGTTTGCGGCTCCCGAACAGATTACCAGCGGTTCGGTCACAACTGCGACGGATGTGTACGCGCTGGGTGTATTGCTCTATCTGCTTTTAACCGGGCAGCACCCGGCGGGTCCTGGTCCACACTCCCCGGCGGATCTGATCAAGGCGATCACTGAAAACGACGCACCGAGGCCGTCGGACGTGATTGCATCGGGAAAGCTCGGCAGCGAAACGACGAGCCAAAAGGGCGGGGTGAGTTCTGATCGTCTGCGGCGGCAGCTTCGGGGCGATCTGGACACTATCGTTGGAAAGGCGCTTAAGAAGGACCCGCGGGAGCGTTACGGCTCGGTCAGCGCTTTCGAAGCGGATCTTCGGCGATATTTGAAGCACGAACCTATCAGCGCCCACCCGGATACGCTGTCATATCGCGTCAGTAAATACATTCGGCGCCACCGGCTGACGGTAAGTCTGGTTTCGGTCGCGTTGCTTGCAATCTTTGCAGGAAGTGCCGCGACTCTGATCCAAGCGCGTACGGTGCGGCGTCAGCGGGATGCTGCGCTGCTCGAGCGCGACCGCGCCGATCACGTCACGCGGTTTATGACAGGTATCTTCAGACTCGCTGATCCGAGCCACAAGACTGGAAACCAGGTTACCGCACGGGAGCTTCTCGATCAGGCTTCCCAGGAAGTCGAAACTGGGCTGGCACAGAATCCTGACTTGCAGGCGCGAATGATGGCGGCGATGGGTAAGGCATATATGAACCTGGGATTGTACGGCCGCTCGGAATCACTATTGGAAAAGAGCCTGTCTATCGCGAGATCCAGGGGTGAGGGACAGAGTCAGATGGCATTTGAGGCTGCTCATAATCTTGCATGGGATCTTCTGCAGGACGGAAAGTTAGCGGAAACCGAAAAGCTGCAACGAAACTTGCTTGACACTGAGACTCGTGCACTAGGCCCGAATGACCCAATCACGTTTTCCGCCAAAGGTATCCTTGCTTACACGCTCTGCGTGGAAGGTAATTGCGAGGAAGGAGCGCGATTAGGGCGAGAACTGTTGGACAGGGAGATGCGAGTGATTGGGCCGGAAGCGTATGACACTTTGACAACGCGGGACAATCTGGCCATCGCTCTGACCAAGCTGGGACGGTCTGAGGAAGCCGAAAAACTGGAGAGAGAGAACTTGGAGATTCGCCAGCGGGTGTTGGGACCGGAAAACCTGGCAACCATCGATTCGATGGAAAACCTGGCGTGCATCGAACGCGATCTTGGCCGCTATGCTGAGGCCAAGAAGTTGTTCGACGAGGTTCTGGATATTGAACAGCGTGTTCTTGCGCCGGATCAACCTGAGAGGGCGGGCACCGAGTACGACTTTGCCACGCTGCTTGCCCGTACGGGCCATGGTGCGCAAGCGCTCTCGCTCTTAGGCCATGCAGTTGACCATGGCCTGCCACCGCAGACTGCTTCGGGTATTGAAAATGACTCGTATTTCAATTCACTTCATGGCGACGCGCGGTTTACCGCTTTGGTCGCCCATGCCAGGAAGGCAACGGGCTCGCCAAAATTGAATTAGTCCAACCCAGGGGGCGGCGCTTGCAATGGCGCGTGACGGGGCGCCTCGCCCGCGCAGGTCCATGCGGTAGCGACTGCTCGTGCCAGTTCGGGCACGCGAGCAATGTTTTTGTTTCGGTGGGTGTCGTGTTTCGCCCCTGGTTTCCGATCTTATAGATGGAGAGTAAGTAGGATCAGGCGTGAGTCCTAATCGTCCTCTCTTTCAAAAAGATCTGAACGCGAGGAGAACATGAATTTCCAAGTTACCAGTCGTATACTCATCCAAACTGAGACCAGGGTGCGTCTGGCCTGCCTTGCCGGGCTTGTCGCACTGGTGCCGTTCATTTCGGCAGATTGTGCAGTAGCCCAAACGGCCCACGATCATGCCGCGCCCGCGAAGTTGGTTCGGTTGGTGCGTGAGTCCACTCGCCAGTTTCTTGACGTGAACGCTGCCACAGCAGCCGGTTATGGCGCGTTTCTGGGCTGCGTCAGTGGTCCGGATCACGGCGCCATGGGCATTCACTGCGTCAACCTTGGCTTGTATGCAGACGGCGAGATCGCTGTCTCCCATCCGGAAGCGCTAATTTACGAGCCGTCGGGTGATCGGCGACGCCTGGTGGGTGTCGAGTTTTTGGTGGACGCGGCGACGTGGTTGGCAGGACACAACAACACTCCACCGGTGATCGAAGGACAAGTTTTTCAGTTTGTCGCTAGTCCAAACCGGTACAACCTGCCAGCGTTCTTCGAGCTGCACGTCTGGGCTTGGCGAGACAATCCAGCGGGGGCGTTCGTGGATTGGAACAACCGTGTGAGCTGCGAAAGGCAATAGGTGCATGGGATTGGGCGGCAATCGAGCCCTGCCACTGAGGTGAGATCTAATAGAGAGGGAAAAATGAAGAGTGCAAAGGAACTGGTTACACAGGCAAACTCGCGGGTGAAAACGGTCTCGGTGCAGGAGGCCGCAGCCCTGATGAAAGATCCGAACACGGTGTTTGTGGATTTGCGAGACAGCGCTGAACTGCTACGCGAGGGCAAGATCCCCGGAGCCGTTCACGTAAACCGCGGCATGTTGGAGTTCACACTCGATCCTACGCTGCCGTATCACAATCCGGTTTTCTCTTCCGGCAAGAATTTCGTTTTTTATTGTGCGAGTGGGGGACGCTCCGCCTTGGCGGCGGACACTGCTCAGAACATGGGACTAGCCCAGGTCTCGCATCTCGGTGGTGGCTTCAAGAGTTGGAAGGAAGCCAATAACCCTGTTGAAAAGCAATGAAAAGAGGTAGGTGGGCCGAAGAGTAGGAGCCTTGCGCGCCAGCGGGTGGCGGTTAGGCGCTTTTGCGCTCGTGAGCAAGAGCCAGGGAACATTGCAATTTGGTGCTGCTCTGGCGGCGGTTCAGCTGTACTATTAAGACCACGTAAGCCCCCAAAGCTCCCCCTACATTTGGTCACATTTGTTTAGCGTTGTGCGTCGTGTTTTATCAGCCGTTTTCGATTGTGTAAGTAGATGGAATTAAGTAGCTCCGTTCGGGCCGGCGACGTCGGGCAGTGTTCTCGGAGGTCGAGAAAGGCTTCGGAAGCCGCAGCCATTATTTCTTGGAGCGCTAAAGGCAGAGGGAGTCCAATGTCTGAGATCAACAACGATCGCCGATTTCGTATTTCAGTTAGAAATGTTCTTCACCGCGTAGCCGGTTTTCCGGCCAAAGCAGGATTCAGGCGCGAGCGCCGGGGCACTGTCGTTGCAGGTATCGCCTTACTGGGCAGCATATTTGCTGCCATGGGCGCGGCGAGAGGAGAGCAGATCCCGTTCCTGAGCTTCATTTACAACGGCGTCTTTTTTCCGAACCCGAACGGCGCGTCACAAACCTACAACACGAACGGACGTGGAATCGATCTTAAAGGACCATTCTTTCAAAGCATGGGGACGAATGGCCGCTCCTGCGGTACGTGTCATCAGCCTGGCGACGGGATGGCGGTGTCAGCTGCGAGCGTGCAGCGCCGGTTTCTCGTCAGCAAGGGGCTTGATCCGATTTTCCGTCCGGTTGACGGGTCCAATTGCAACCACAATATCGATGTCTCGACCCTCGCGGGCAGGAGCGCTGCCTATAGCCTCTTGCGGACCCGTGGGTTGTTCCGCATTGCCATAGGTGTGCCGGCAAATGCGAACTATCAAGTGGTGAGCGTGCAGAATCCGTACGGTTGCAATGAATCGGGCGTGATTTCAATGTACCGGCGACCGCTGCCGGCCACGAACCTGCGTTTTCTGAGTGCGGTCATGTTTGATGGGCGGGAATCCTCGGCTGCGACCGGGACAACAAAGATTGCGTACTCGAATTATCCCAACTCACTGATCAGCGATCTGGAGCACCAGGCTCTGGACGCGACGATGGGGCACGCCCAAGGGGATGGCACG
>JAICJP010000252.1 GCA_025928375.1 Candidatus Sulfotelmatobacter sp. | reverse complement strand
CGTGAAAGGCGAACTGGTGCTGAGTGCCGTCCAGAGCGAGCTTGAGATCGGGAAACTCGGCGGAAAGATCGGAGACCACCTTTTGCTGAATGGTCTTCAGCAACTCCTCGCGAGTAGCAGCTTCGAGTGGCGGAATCGAGGGATCGCTGGCGCGCGCGATGAAGCCTCCGTCGGGCTTTTGCTCGATGCGGTAGGCGAACTGCGAGACCAGGCGTTTGAGATCCATTGGGCCGATTCTATCCTTATCGATAGCGGAGATCTTGATTACTGAGGTACTCGGCTGATGCGGCGAAATTGGGAGCAAATGGTTTCCACATTTGTGAACAAAGTGTCGCCCATGAATTGCAGGCTCGCGACGGAGCGAGCGGCGGCATCCTGGTGACCAGATCCACAGGCGTCCTGGACCACAACTGGGATGTAGCCGAGATCAGCCCCGTGGCGCACGGTGGGATCGATGCCGATTTCCATGGCGATGCCGACGATGGCAAATGCCGAGATGCGGCAATCGCGCAGCGTGATGTTGAGGGGCGTGCCTTCGAACGCCGACATGGTGATCTTGTCGAACACGGCCTCGCTGCCCCGGGGCCTCAACTCGGGTATTAATTGGAAATTGGGGGAGTCAGGCAGAAACCAGGGTTTGACCTCGTCCACGGACTGGACCCGCTGCCAGGCCATCGCCATGCGAAGCTGGGAAACTCCCGTGAGCTCTTTGGGCAGCGACATGTGGCGGGTGAAGATCACGCGCATGCCGGCGGAGCGAGCGGCTTCGAGGACCTGCGCGACCCCGGCTGTAATGTGGGCGCCGTTTGCGATCTGCTTGACGATTCCGACCTGCATGTCATAGACGATGAGGGCCATGCGTCGTGGATCACAAACGTCTTGCAGGGTCTGCGGAATCTCGAGTCCGAATGCGCGGTGCATGAAAAGGATTCTAACGAAAAATCGGAAATGATATTTGGGGAGAAGGTCGATCGGGCAAGGGTACTCGGCGGCGCTGAAGCCGCAGAGCCTGTGCGGCATTTCGCGCGCGACTGAAGTCTTGCCCTTTCAAGGCCGCGTCGCAGATTTCTGCTGTCGCTAGCGGTCCAGGTTCAGGAGGCCGGCTGATTCGTTGGATTTGAGATAGCGGTAAAAGCGGGCTGGACCTCGTCGTCTCCAGTATCGGTCGTTGTACTTAGCGGTTCCGGGGCCATGGCTTAGTGCGCTGAAGAAGGTGTGATGGCGGGGGCTGACTACAATGCCTACGTGTCCGGGCCAGACCACTAGATCGCCGGGTTGGGGGTGCTTGACCCTGCGGAAATGGTCGGCGCCGCGATAAAGGTCGGAAGAGTCCGCATAGGTGTAGGAGAATCCCGCGCGGTCATAGATGGTGTGGACCAGGTGAGAGCAGTCGACGCCGGGAACTCGGTGGAGATGTGGGTCCAGGGCGGCGTCAATGACCGAAGTGCCTTCGTGCGGAGTCAGCAATGCGGAGTGTTGGGGCGGGCTGGTTCGGGAGGGGTCCGGCAAATCTTTGTCCTGTGCCCATCCGGGAGCGCAGGCCAAGGCGCATGCCAGCAGCGCCAGGGACGCAGGTTTTCGATGCGAGTCGATAGTCCTTCTATTGTCCCGGGCTGGAGGAAGGGTGGGCATATTACGGCAGTGCTATGACGTTCGCCGGGGCGAAAACGTTGCCGTTTGGCGAGAAATCGCGTGGGAAGGCATCGGAGCTTGGGTTTTCTGCGGAATTCAGACTCGCTCAGCACGAACACAGCGGAGCTTCGCTCCGCCGGACAGCCGATGGTGGTTGTCCTTACATGCTGGGTGAATACGCCTATAATTCCCACTTCTCGCAAAGTCGGCGAGAGTGGGGCACCCCATATGCGTGAAGCGATTAGGAATTTTCTATGAACGATTGGACTCGACGGGAGTTTCTAGAGGGTTCTGCCGCTGTTGTTGGTTCGGTCGCTGCGGCGAGGACGGTACCGGTGGAGAGTGCCGATAGTTTGGCATCGTTTACTGAGCGGCAAATCATGAGGCGGCGCGAGTTGTGGCGACTGCTGGGCGATTTGCCTTGGAAACATCGCCCCGGACCTCCGAAGCTGCTGCGAAAGGAAGAACACGAGGGCTACACGCTGGAACGGCTCGTACTCGACTTGAATGGGGTCGAGCCCGTGCCCGCGTTATTGCTGATTCCGCACAAGAGGCAGCCGAAGGCTCCGGGGCTGCTTTACATTCACTGGCATGGCGGGATGTATGACCTGGGGAAGGAGCAGTTGCTGAAGGGAGTGGACGCGCAGCCCGCGTATGCGCCGGTGTGCGCCGAAAAAGGGCTGGTCACACTGGCGATCGACAGCTGGTGCTTTGGCGAGCGCAAGCACGTGGCAAATGGGGGCGAGGGGGAGCAGGATGCATTCAAGCTGATGTTGTGGCGGGGGCAGGTGCTGTACGGGATGATGATGTTCGACGAATTCCGAGCGATGGATTATCTGGCGAGCCGGCCGGAGGTGGACAGCGCGCGGCTGGGCGCTGTGGGAATGTCTATGGGATCGACGAAGGCGTGGTGGTTGGCTGCGCTGGATCCGCGGGTGAAGGTTTGCATGGACGTGTGCTGCCTTACGGATTATGAAGAGCTGATCCGGGCTCAGGGGCTGAAAGAGCACGGGATTTATTACTACGTTCCTTCCTTGCTGAAGCGTTTTCAGACTGCGGATATCAATGAGCTCATTGTCCCGCGTGCGCGATTGAGCGTGAATGGACGGCGGGATCCGCTGACACCTCCGGCTGGGGTGGAGAAAGTTCGCCACCATTTGCTGCCGCTGTATCGCCAGTACGGCAAAGAGTCGGATTGCCGCGTTGAGTTATTCGATTGCGCACATGTGGAGCTGCCGGAAATGCGCAAATTAATTCTGGAGTGGCTGGATCGGGAGTTGGTGGGCCAGAAAGCAGAATGATCCGGGCCTGCTCCATGACGGGTCAACTGATTCCCACTTCTCGCAAAGCCGGCGAGAAGTGGGGCACCCCGGGGCTGCCTGATGGCCTGATGGTTTGCAGCCCGGCTTGGCGGCGAAGAAAAGCAGGCTGTTTACTGCAGAAAAGCCTTGCATCTGGCGAGCGCTGCCCCTAAACTCAGGAACATTCCTACAAAACATCCGCGTTTTTCGGTCCCAGACTAGCCAGATTTGTCCACCAGTAGGCGCGGTTTAAACCCAGGGGGAGATATGCGAACAGCCTTGGTTCGCCCGCTCGTTGTTGTGTCTTACATGCTGATGTTCACCTGTGTTGCAGCCGTGGCTGCGGCCGGACCGCAAACCAGCTGGAACGTTGTTACGTTACCCAACCCGCAGATTACGCCGGCCTGGCGCACCTACGCGCCCAGTGCGTGTCAATCCAGTCCGGAGGCTTGTGCGGGAGACAATCGCTTTTGGGAACAATGGGACTTCAAAAAGTTCCAAAGCGCAATCGATTCAAGCTTCGCCACGGTGGAGTCGCTGGGCCAGTACCAGGGAGTCATAGTGATCCTTCCGCTGGGGGACACCTCCACTTACTGGAACAATATTCGAGTGCTATATAACTCGGCGAGCAATCATGGAGTTCAGCTTCAGCTGGCAGTGTTTCCCAAATGGAAGTTCGGCGGGGAATATTGCTATCTGTACAACAGCCACGCCCCGGCGGCGTGTCCCGTGGTTTCTGGAACGACCACGGCTGTGGCTTACAAAAAGATCTGGAACCTGATGAACTTCGCGCAGACGCTGAGCGGCCGGTGCACCGCAGGCACTTACAATCGGCCAGTTGCGGTGTGGTATGGCTGGGGCGACTTTTCGCCGGGGTACGCAGCTCTGAAGAGCTTCTGGCAATCTCTTCCCCAGAAAGTCTATGCCAATGGCTGCAACCTGCAAGCTGCATACATTACGTGGTTGGATACTCCTTATTCCGCAACAGCAGAAGTGCAACAGCTACAGAAATATGTCGTGAACCAGTTGAAGCGGCCGTACTGGGTCAACACCGAGCTGTATAGCGCGGCGCAAGTTCAAGCGAACTATTCGACGTATGCGCCGTATCAGACCATTATCACGGGATATTGGGGGGCGAGCGACGTTGCGAGTTGGGCGAAGGGCATGTGCGCGCAGTGGAACACGGCGGCACAACCGGCTCGCCTGGCGAGCTGGACTTTTTACGATATGGATCTGACCAGCTCGGAATCGTATCGCGCCTATATCAACGGGGGGATGGCGGCGATGGGCTCGATCTGCACGTACTGAGGTCGATGAGTTCGGCTCGTATATAAGAGCGGAGTTCGCTCCGCCGGACGGCCGATGGGGGCTGTCGCTACATGATCCCGCCCACCCTTGAGTTCAGCGAAGTTCTCGACAAGGGTGGGCGGTTTCGTAAGCGCTACTCTGAATTGCCGCGCTGCTCGGACTGGGTTGCAGTCAACTTTCCGAAGAGTCCGTCGCTTTCGTCGTTGGGCCCTGCGGTGAAGAAGAGTTCGGTGGCCAATCCCGAGTGCCCGGCATCGCCTCCGAAGCTGAGCGCCCACAGTCCATCAATCATGAGCGGGTTGCCTTGCGTATCCAGGAAGGCGCCTTCGTGACGGCCCGTGAAAAGATTGAAGGCCTGGATGGTGCCATCACCGAAATTGCCGATCAGCAAGCGGTGGCTGAAAGGTCCAAAGTCACTCGGAGCCATGGCAATTCCCCAGGGAGCGTTGAAGTATGCTCCGTGCTCAAGGCGCGAAAGCAGGCGGCCGGAGAGATCAAAAACATCGACGTGTCCGAGGCCTGGGCCATGCGCTTCGTCCTTGGAACCGGGCGTGCGGTAGGCGAAGGTAACGACAATGTTGCCGCCCACGTTCTGGATGCCGAAGGGAGCATAGTTGCGCGAAAGCCGCCGATCCACAAAGGCGGAGTCTTCTTCCCTTTCTTGCTTTTCCTCTTCCTCTATGCGCCGGAAATGCGAGTTATAGACCTCTACGCGCCCTGATGCGAAATTGGTAACGTAGAGACGGGGGCCTCTTCTAGTCATGGCCACGGCACACCCCTTGAAGATGGCGCCTTGCTTGGAATGATCAACTTTGAGGACGGCGCTGCTGACATTGACGGCCGGGTTCCAGCCCGAGATGGTGCCATCCTCGGTAACGAACAGGAAGACCGCCGGGATGCCGGGGGCAACGTCAAACCCGCCCGTGAAGTTAAAAGCGGTGCCGGTGGGAGCAGATGGGGGAGTGCCGTCCTTCGGGGGAGGGATGGTTACGACCAGCGGACCAATCGCTCCCGTACTGTCGTAGAGCGTGGAAAGGCCGGTGCCATTGTCCGAGATCCAGAAGAACGATCCGGTTGCACGGGAAAGTCCCCACGCATTTACCAGGTTGGGATCGATGACTGCTGTGGACGAGACCGAGGCGTTGTCGGCGGTGAGGTCGGTGCGCTGGTAACGTTGCCCGAAAGCGGCGGTACCGGACAGCAGCAATAGGATGCTGAGGGTTACGATTGAAGTGTGCCTGCGGGAGCGGCTGGAGAACTTTGACATTGGGGATCCTCTCGCGCTAGATCAGCGAGTCACAAAAGTAGCGCCGTCGAGTTGGGCAGTTGTCAGCGCTTTGTAACAGTGTTGTCACCGAGCGGTCATTTGCGAAATGTCGTGTGCAACTGCCAGGCTGGCGAATTTCTTTTGGACGGATATAGCACGCGCAGCTAACGGGATTACGCAGCGGAAATGCTGCAGGAGTGTAGCGCGCCCATTTTCCTGTTACCGGTTGAGACAGTCCCGGGGCGACTTCTCAGGCATTCACCCAATTCGTGCGCTCCAGGATGGTGGGAGGCTCATACGTCTTTCCGCGTGCCAGGCGCCGCTCTTCGCGGCGGGCCGTCCACAAAAAAACTGGGCCCAAGATCGCCGGCAGGATGCGCGAAAATATTCCCGATTCTTTCTTGAATTCCTGACGCAGAGCTCGAATCTGATCGCTGCCGCTGCGATTCACTGTGCGGAACTGGCGTTCCATGGCCCACAAAGCGGAGCCGTAGACGCCGCTAAGGCGGTTCATCTCGCGCTCGAAGCGTTCTCGTACGCGAGGATCCGGGAAATCCTTGTAGCGTCTCCATCCTGCCAACAGAGTTCGCGAGATGCGGTAAAGACTCGGCCCGTTGCTCTCGAAATCGCGCCAGAAAGCCCAGTCCAAAAAGCGCTTCGAGTCGTCGCGAGAAATTGCGGCATGCTTGAAATTGAACTTGAACTGCCCATGAACATCGGCGTAATCGACATCGCTGAGCATGCGTCCCTGTTCCGACATCTGCTGGTAAAGCGGGGTGCCCGGTACGGGGGTGTACAGCATGAACTGGTGAAAGTCGGTATCATGCGCCACGGCGTGCTCGATCTCGGCCATGATGTTGTCGGGCGTGTGATGCTCGAGGCCGATGATGGTGGATCCCTGGACGCGAATGCCGTGCTCGCGCAGTTCCCGTGTCAGTTGCTGGGTTTGAGCTCCCTGCAGCTTGTTGTAGGTAGCTTGCGG
>JAICJP010000213.1 GCA_025928375.1 Candidatus Sulfotelmatobacter sp. | reverse complement strand
CCTGGGCAGTGCCTCCGACTCCATTCGCCGCGTCTATGATTTCCGGCTCAGGAGCCGCCACCGGCGGAATCGCCGCAGATTCCAGGCGAGCCTCGTTAGCCTGACTTTCTCTGGCTTCTGCAGGAAGCAATTGCTCGACTGCGGCGAGCAATTCTCCCGTGTTCCCTTTCCCCACTAGATGCCGCACTCCATACTTGTGGGCCGCCATTTCCAGCGAAGGCGTGCAATGCATGGTGTACATCAGGATCGGAACCTGAGGCAGAGCGCTCGAGATCTCCCGCGCTGCCGTCAAGCCGTCCATGATCGGCATCGCCAGATCCAGAATCACAAGATCCGGCCGCAGCTCCAGCGCTCGCGAAAGGGCCGCTCGACCATTTTCGACTTCGATTAATTCACTGGTAAAAGCCGCCTCCAGGAGCTGTAGTAGGGCTCTGCGTACCGCGGGATTATCGTCGGCAATGAGGATGCGCGTCACGTCAGCTTTGTCCAAACAGTCGGGCAGGGCGCGCTCCTCCTCGTCTGTTTGATGCCCGACAGATTACGCACGTGGACATTTGCGCAGCTATAGGGAAAACCCTGTACGCGTTCAGTACTTTTTCCGCCGACGCTACAAGAGTCTCGCAAGGCCAGAGTTCCCCTCCCCCGCATCCCACATTGTGAAGTCACCGCGTAGCGGAGGGAGGTAAGCTTTGCGCCCTAAGAATGCGATTTCCACTATTACCGAAGTCCCCCATCCCGGAGAACGCACCAACTTCGAAGGTAAGCCGATACGAAATCAAATCCTGTTAGCCATCCCCGACGAAGAATTTCAATCCTTGCGCCAGGACCTGAACTACGTGGAACTGCCGCAACGAACCGTTTTGCATGAGCCCAAACAGAAACTGGAATTGGTCTATTTTTTGAATTCCGGTATGGTCTCCCTGGTGTTCCGCACCAAGAGCGGAGAGAGCGTCGAAGTTGGTGTCTTAGGCAATGAAGGCTTCACTCCCATCCCGGTGTCGGCGGGGCTGCGGAGCGGCCCTCATCAGGCCATCATGCAAGTGAGCGGAGATGGCTTCGGCATGCCGGTGAGCGCCATGGAAACGGCATTGGCTTCGAATCCCAAGCTGCAGAGGGCACTCAACCGGTACGCCGCACTCCATGGCATGCAAGTGGCGCAAACCGCCGGATGCAACCGGCTCCATGACCTGGAACAGCGGCTCTCGCGCTGGCTGCTGCTCACCCAGGATCGCGTGGGCTCTGGACTGCTGAAGATTACGCACGATTTCCTGGCGATGATGCTGGGAACCGACCGGCCCAGCGTCAGCCTGGCTGCTGGCACGCTGCAAAAAAAGAAAATCATCGAGTACACCCACGGCGCCGTCAAGGTTCTGAACCGCAAGAAACTCGAGAGCACCGCCTGCGAGTGTTACAGCACGATTCAGCAATTCACCGGAGAGATGCTGCTAACTGCCCAAGAACTCCCGGGCGCAGCAGACTAGGTCTGTGTAGGGACAGCCCCTCGCTCCATCTGTTTTCACGTAAGGGACAGCCTCTCAGGCTGTCCAGCGGAGCGAAGCTCCGCCAGCTTTTGTTCTTAGACCAACTGCAGCGCCTCCGCCGTACCGGACAGCCGACGGTGGTTGTCCCTACACAAAAATAAACGGCGCATGGTTTGTTCGGTATGCGGCGGGCGTTTGACAGCCTTCGTCTTCAACCCCTAACCTGTTTTGCTCTGACTTATGAAAGTTCTGGTCTTAGGTGGTGGCGGGCGCGAGCACGCGTTGGTCTGGAAGCTGCGGCAATCACCGCGCATTACGCAACTGGTCTGCGCTCCGGGCAATGGCGGCATCGCGGACGACGCCGAAGTTGCTCCCGCTGATCTCAAGAGTCTGGATTCCATCGTGTCGCTAGCCAACCGCCTGCAACCCGATCTCACGGTGGTGGGACCGGAATTACCCTTGACCCTGGGCGTGGTGGACGAGTTCACCCGTCGTGGATGGCCCATCTTCGGCCCGACCCAGTCGGCTTCGCGGCTGGAATTGAGCAAGAGCTTTGCCAAGGAATTCCTGCAGCGCCACCACATTCCCACCGCTCACTTCGCGATCTGCGATTCCGTGGACCAGGTGCGTTCGGCTCTCGGCCACTTTCACACTCCGGTGGTAGTGAAAGCCGATGGCTTAGCCGCCGGAAAAGGCGTGGTCATCGCCCGGAGCAAGGAAGAAGCTGCCTCCGTCGCTGCCGAGATGCTCAGCGGGCGCATGGTGGGCGACGCCGGTGCGCGGGTCGTCCTGGAAGAGTGTCTGCAGGGAGACGAACTTTCATTTCTTGTCTTCAGCGATGGAGAGCGGGTCGCGCCGCTGGTCGCTGCCCAGGATCATAAGCGCGTCGGCGATGGTGACACCGGGCCGAACACCGGGGGCATGGGCGCGTATTCTACCCCGGTCCTTCTGGACGACGGCATGCGCGATTGGCTGTTAAATCACGTTGCCCGTCCCGTGGTTGCAGGGATGAAGGCCGAGGGCACCGAATTCAAAGGCGTCCTTTACTGCGGGCTCATGATGACCGCACGCGGGCCCATGGTTCTGGAATTCAATTGCCGCTTCGGCGATCCCGAAACTCAACCCATCCTCATGCGCCTGGACAGCGACCTAGTCGAGGCCTTCGAGGCATCCATCCAGGGCCGTACCAGCGAAGGCGATTTTCGCTGGTCGCAGGACGCGTCGGTCTGCATCGTGATGTCGTCGGGCGGCTATCCCGGTACCTTTGAAGCCGGAAAGCGGATCGACGGCCTCGATGAGGCCGCCAGGATCGAGGGTCTGAAGGTATTTCACGCCGGCACCTCGAAGCGCGATGGCGTCTATTACACCTCCGGCGGCCGCGTACTCGGAGTGACCGCACGAGCCCCCGATCTGCAAACGGCTGTGAAGCGTGCCTACGAAGCCTGCAACACGATTTCATTTGAGGGTGCGCATTACCGGAAAGACATCGCCGCGCGCGCGCTGAAGCGATGACCGCTCATTGAGCGGGATAACATAATCAACAAAATCTCAGGAGAAAAGTTTGACATGAGCAAGCCACAAGTTTCGATTGTCATGGGAAGTGATTCCGATCTGGAGATCATGCGGGAGGCCGGCAAGGCTCTCGATGAGTTCGGCATCGCTTATGAGGTCGATGTCACATCGGCTCACCGCTCCCCGGATCGCACCGCCGAGTTCGCCCGTAATGCCGCCGAGAACGGCATCCGAGTGATCATCGCCGGCGCAGGCGGAGCAGCCCATCTGGCAGGAGTCATTGCCGCGCATACCACCTTACCGGTGATTGGAGTTCCCATTCCTTCAACCTCGCTCAACGGGATGGACTCGCTGCTCTCGACCGTGCAAATGCCGGCCGGAATCCCGGTCGCAACCGTAGCCATTGGAAAGCCGGGAGCCACGAATGCGGGCATCCTGGCCGCGCAAATAATTGGTCTCGCCGATGAAGCGGTTGGTAAGAAGCTCCACGCACACAAAGAGAAGTTAGCGCGCGGCGTAGAGGAGAAATCCAGAAAACTGAAGCAAAGCAAGCCCTAGCCCAGAATCAGCACAATGGGGTGTCGCACGTCTCGCCGATGTTGCGAGACGTGGGATCGGTGGCCATTGGAGTGTCCATCTCCGGTGCAGTAAATTTTCCTGAGCTGCCATGCAGAACGCCACGCCCATTGTGATCGCAGTTCTTGCGCTTGAGCTTGCGCCGGCCGCCGCTTTCGGATTCGACGGTGAGCGTGTAATCGCGGCCATTTCGCATTGGCCACGCCTGCTGCGCCTTCTCATTCCCACGCTTCTCGCGCTGCCTTACGCCGTAGTGGCGCTTCACCACCACACCTTTCGCCGGGAATGGATGACGCTGTACATTTTCCTGCCTGTCATTGTGGCTGCATTGTTGATGCAGGCCTCCGTGTCCGACCCGGAGCAGCGCGGAAACTGGCGCGACGCTTTGATCTTGTTGACGCTGGGCCTGGCCGTGGATCTGCGCTGGTTCGATTCTGCCTGGCCCGATGGCCTTCGTGGCTTGGGCAACCTCCTGCTGCTCGACGCAGGCTTGTACGGCTTCCTCGGCATTCGCCATCTGAGCGGCACCGGCTTCGATTTTCGTTTTCGCTGGAGCGATTGGAAGATCGGCTTTCGCGAGCTGGCATTCTTCGCTCCCGTGGTAATTGCCGCAGGCCTGGCTCTAGGCTTTATTAATCCGCATGCCAACCTCCCCAGTCTCGCTAAAGCCATACTGAGCTGGGTTGGGATCTTTGTATTCATCGCCGTGCTGGAAGAATTGTTTTTTCGCGCCTGGGTACAAAATCTTTTGGAGCGCCGGCTGGGACGGAACATGGCTCTGGTGATCGCATCCATTCTTTTCGGCCTCTCGCATTTCAACAAGCGATCCGCCCACTTCAACTGGCGCTATGTACTCCTCGCAACCGTTGCTGGGATCTTTTACGGGCGCGCCTGGCGTGTGGAAAAGCGTGTCGCCGCCTCCGCCATCACCCATACCTGCGTAGACTGGCTGTGGTCGTGGTGGTTCTAGTCTTTATCACTTACAGAACAGAGCCAAAACCCCAGCCCCGGAGGGGCCACTGATAGTAGCCCAGCGCTTCAGCGCTGGGAAAAGCGGAAGAACAGCACAAGTCCGGTAGGGACGGCTGAGTTTCGTAAACTCGAAGCCTCCGGGGTTCCAAGTCTCCGCCTCGAACCCGACTCTTTCTACGCCTCCTCTTCGCAAGCCGCAAAGCAGACGTGGTCCTCCTCCGGCGGGAGAAGATCGCGCACCGCACTTTTATCCTTCTGATGCTTGCCGCGTTTATGCAGCCAATTCTTCAAGTGCTTGCGGGCGGCGGGTGCGAGTTTGGAGAAGAACAGCCCGGCGCGTCCCTGATCGCTCGCCCAGATCACGTCTACATCGCCTTGCAGCGTGACCTGAGTGCCCGGCAGCACACAGCGAAAACGCAGGCTCGAACTCATGGGAAGCGGGTCCGTCGCCTGCACCGCCAGCCCGTGCTCTCCGATATCGATGCTGAGCGCCGGAACGGTCTCGCTCTCTATTTCCAGATATACCAGCGTTTTTACCTCGTAACGTGCCGAGCGGCGCTGATTCTGCTTGCCTGCCTTCCGCGCCGGTTTCAGCGATTCCCTCGCGAGTTCGGAATCGAGCGGCTTGTAAAGGATGCGCGTCGCGCCCGACTGGAACGCCTCTCCCGTCCCCGGCCATGCCCGGCTGGCGACCGCCAGCAGGTTCGGTTTCTGCGCTTCCGGCAGCAGATCGGCCACACGCATGACTTCCCGCGCTCCGGGTAGATCGAAATCAACAATCAACGTCGAGCACTGGCCCGTCATGATGGATTCCAGGGCATGCCGCTCGGAGTCGCAACTGGTGAACTCAATTCCGAGGTGCTCCAAGGTGCCTTGGATAGTTTTCAGGGAACGGTCATCGTGGCACAACACAGCGGCAGACTTGCGCATGACCAACAAAATAGGGCTCGAAACGGCCACGGTAAATGTCACAGCGGTAATCCGTTTGCGAGTTACCAAAGCACTCTGTAAGTGGCTGGACATGATTGCCCTGCCAGCTAACAGACCTCAATGACGAGTTCGCCCGCCCATCCTGCAGATGCTTCCGGTTGCTATAATCAAGAATTGCCCTCATGTCTACGAAACGACTGATTCGCTCCACGACAGTTTTGTCCGTCCGCCGCAATGGAACCGTGGTGCTCGCCGGCGATGGCCAGGTCACCCTGGGCGAATCGGTGATCAAGCATTCGGCCAAGAAGATCCGTCGCCTGTACAACGACAAAATTGTCGCCGGATTTGCCGGTTCCACCGCCGACGCATTCACGCTCTTCAGCCGTTTCGAAGCGAAGCTGGAGCAATACCACGGCAATCTGGGCCGGGCCGCCGTAGAACTCGCCAAAGATTGGCGAACCGACAAGTTTCTGCGTCACCTCGAGGCTCTGCTGTTAGTCAGCGACAAGGAGCAGACCTACCTGCTAAGCGGACAGGGAGACGTCATCGAGCCCGATACCGGCATTGCTGCGATCGGCAGCGGCGGTCCTTATGCCCAGGCCGCCGCGCAGGCCTTGGCGGAGCACACGCAACTCTCAGCCCGTCAAATCGCCGAAGAAGCAATGAAGATTGCGGGCAAGATCTGCATCTATACCAATGACAGGATCACGATAGAAGAATTGTAGTTCCAGTTTCTGCCTTCTCAGGCTGGCTGAGAACTGACAACGGGCAACTGAGAACTTTTTATGGCAATTTACCTACCCTCCTCTGCAGAAGAAGAACAGCTTGCGCTGGACGAACTGACTCCGCGCGAGATCGTTTCCGAGCTCGACAAATACGTCATCGGCCAAAAGGACGCGAAACGAGCCGTGGCCATCGCGCTGCGCAACCGCACGCGGCGCCAGAAACTCTCCGCGGAGCTGGCGGAAGAAATCATCCCAAAAAACATCATTATGATCGGCCCCACGGGGGTAGGGAAAACGGAAATCGCCCGTCGCCTCGCCAAGCTGGCGAATTCCCCGTTTCTGAAGGTCGAGGCTTCGAAGTTCACCGAAGTCGGCTACGTCGGCCGCGATGTCGAATCCATGGTCCGCGATCTGGTGGAAATCGCCATCGATAATGTCCGGGAGGAAAAGCTGGAAGACGTTGCCGACAAGGCAGAACTGAATGCAGAGGAGCGACTCCTCGACATTCTTCTGCCTCCTTCGCCTCCTCCGGCCTCGCCCTCGACCTCAGGCGGCGTTGTGATCGACGGCAGCACTGGTTTGACCGAGTCTTCCACTAGAACCCGGGAAAAGCTGCGTCAACAACTGCGCGAGGGCAAACTCGACGACCGCATGGTGGAAATCGATGTCCGCGAGAAGAACTTTCCCTCATTCGAGATTCTGACCAACCAGGGCGTAGAGGAGATGGACGTCAACATCAAAGACATGTTGCCGAACATCTTCGGGCAGCGCACCAAGAAACGAAAAATGAAGGTCAACGAGGCCTTCGAGTACCTGATTCAGGAAGAAGAGCATCGACTCATCGATATGGATCACGTCACTCGCACCGCGATCGACCGGGTGGAGAACTCAGGCATCGTCTTCCTCGATGAGATCGACAAGATTGCGGGACGCGAGGGCGGCCATGGTCCCGATGTTTCGCGCGAAGGTGTGCAGCGTGACATTCTTCCCATTGTCGAAGGCACCACCGTCAACACGCGTTACGGGATGGTTCGGACGGATCACATTCTCTTCATTGCGGCGGGAGCTTTCCACGTCTCCAAGCCGAGCGACCTCATCCCCGAACTCCAGGGCCGGTTCCCCATTCGCGTCGAACTGCAGTCGCTCACCATGGAAGATTTTGTTCGCATCCTGACCGAGCCGAAGTCTTCGCTGGTGAAGCAGTACACGGCATTGCTGGAGACCGAAGGCGTGAAGCTGGAATTCACGCCTGAGGCGCTGGATGAAATCGCGCACTTCGCCTTCCGAGTAAACGAGAGCACGGAGAACATCGGCGCCCGCCGCCT
>JAICJP010000015.1 GCA_025928375.1 Candidatus Sulfotelmatobacter sp. | reverse complement strand
TTACGCAACCGCCCCGATCTGCTCGATGCGGTGGAACTGAGCAAGGAAGACAAAAAGATTTTGGCCCGAATCAGCAGCGGTGTGGGAAACATTCAGAATTGAGGAAAAGAACATGTCAAACCTGATCATTGAGAAACTACTGGCGAAGACACAGCGCAACGACGTTCCCACGTTCCGTCCGGGTGACACGGTTCGGGTTCACGTGAAGATCAAGGAAGGCGACAAAGAGCGCGTGCAGGCCTTTGAAGGCGTGGTGATCAAACGCGACAATGGCCCGCAGGCCAGCTTCACCGTGCGCAAGATCAGCTTCGGCCAGGGCGTAGAGCGCATTTTCCCGATCCATTCCAAGGTGATCGACAAGATCGACCTGGTGCGGTCGTCCAAGGTGCGGCGCGCGCGCCTCTTTTATCTCCGCGGACTCCGCGGCAAAGCCGCACGTCTGCGCGACGTCGAGAAGACCACACATCAGTAACGAATCCCGGGCGGCAGTCCCGCGATTGCCGCCCGGCCTCACTCCGCTTAATCGGCTACAGCGCGTCGACGCTACACGATTCTCCCGATTCCCTCAGCTTTGATCTCTTATGTACCGTTTAGGGGTCAGATGACCACTGCACGCAAGTCCAACCTGCTTTTAAGCCATTTATCTCCCAAGTCACACCTCGCAGCTTTTCTTCTGATCCTTCTTGGCATCAGCCTGACCCTGCTTCCGTTGAGTGCGCAGCAGCCGCCAAGACCGCAGCGGAAAGGGGATAAGACTGCAGGACCGTCAGTGCCGACCACTTCGGGAGAAGTCGCGCGCGGCAAATACATCGTCGAGCAGGTCGCCATGTGCCCACAATGCCATACCCCGCGTAATGCGGATGGCACGCTCGATCATGCCCACGAACTCGAGGGCGCGGCAGAATTTTTCCAGCCGCCGCATCCCGACCAGAATTGGCCATTGAAGGCCCCGAGAATTGGCGGGGATCCTCCGGCGAACGATCAGGACATGATCAAGTTGCTCACCACCGGAATATGGACCGACGGCAAGACTCTGCGCTTACCCATGATGCCGTTTCGCATGAGTGAAGCGGACGCGAAGGCCGTGCTGGCTTATCTGAAATCGGTCAAGCAACAACATTGACCCGCTCCACAGATTGCAGAATCTCTTTGGCGGCACGATAACCGCTCGCGATCGCGGCATGCACTGTGCCATTGTGTCCGGCTGTATCAGTGGCTTCGCCGGCGAAAAACACAGTGTTTTCCAGTGGAGCCGCTATGGCCTGCTGCGCGCCGTCCGATCCCACCTTTCCGTAGCTGTACGCTCCCAGCGAAAACGGATCGCTCTGCCAATCATGAAAATACGAATTTTCCAGAAGCCCCTGCAACTCGCGCACACCGGGCCCGAGTAAGTCGCTCAGAGTCTGCAACGCGTGCTCGGTAACAAATTGTTCGCTCTGTCCAGAGAGCCGCTCGGCGGAGCGAAACGGAGCCCATGCCGTAATCACCGGGCTCTTCTCGGGCATCGTTGTCCACCACGTCGGAAACCAGTCGCTCTGCGAAAAAAGGAATCCCATGCCCGACAAATTCTTTCGCGAGCGGGCCGACGGCTTGATCGATTCCCAAAAACGTTCCCGGAATCGAAGCACCACGCGAATGACTTTCCCCATCTCCATTTTGTCCAATGCCTCGACTTTCTGTGCTGGCAGCTGAGGTGTGAATCGGATTGCGCCACTTTGTCTCGCGCTAGCCTTTAACACCGGGAGTGGGACAGTGATCAAAACTTTGGATGCCTCCAGCATGAGAGAACCGCGGTAGTTGTGCGCCGTAACTTTCACGTTCCGCTCGCGCCAATTCACCGACTCCACAATGGTTTCTGTGCGCAGATCAGCGCCAAACGTCGCAACCTGATCTTTAAAAACGGTAAGCAGAGCCGTATATCCGTTCTCTGCGCGAAACGCACGGTCTCCCTGAATCCTCTCTTCCGCGCGCATTCCCTGTACCAGCCAATTAACTCCGACGAGCGCGGGATCGGCGGCATTGAATCCAGAAACATAGCTGGTCGCGTGGCGCTGCGCCTCCCTCTGCGCCTTCGTCCTGGGCTCACCGAAACGCCGCTGCAAAAATGCGGAGAAAGATTCGTCGGGAACGGAATCATCCATTTTGTGGAGAATGGAATCGACCTCTTCAAAGAAATCACAGGAGGATAGTCGGCCCTCAGAAATGCACCAGGAATCGCCCTCGACTTCGCTGACTTTGATCTTCGCCTTCTCCAGCGGATCCCAGATCTCCCGGGCACGGCCATGGATAAATTCTGCCCCCTGTTCAATCGGCACAGCGCAGGCAGGATCGTGAACCGTGAACACGCGCCCGCCGACCCGCTCACGGGCTTCCAGAATGCACACAGAAAGACCAGCGCGGCCCAACTCGCGGGCCGCCGCCAGTCCTGCCATTCCCGCTCCAATAATAATTACGTCCGGATCTCGTGCCATTCTCGCTTGCTCTTTCAGAACGGCTAAGCTGCCAGCGATGTTTTCGCCGCCGGCGGTTCGAGCTTCACTTTAATCCATCCCGGCTGCCGCTTGTCGAATGCTTCGTAGGCTTCAATGCAGAAAGATTACGGACGTTTTTCCCAATCTCCTCCACGATTCCGACTCCCTCATGACCGAGAATGGTCCTCTTCTACATTCCTGTAACCGTGCCGCGAATCATGTGTAGATCGGTGCCGCAGATGGCGCTCGCGGCGAGGGTCACAATCGCGTCCGTCGGTTCTTTCTTTGGGTCGTCTACTTCTTCCAGGCGAATATCGCCAATTCCGTGGAACACAACTGCTTTCATGACATACCTCTTCCTTCTGGTGGAGTGTTTCATTTTGGATGCGGCGAGGGTTCCGAGGTTGTGACAACAACGATAAAGAGGAGAAGGAGCACAGCAAGACGACACAGCAAGACTGGATGGGCGCACCATGGCGCTGCGCCGCCCATCAAGGCTTGCCGTGCGCGATGGAAAAAGCTGTTCTACGCGGCTTTCTTTTTAGGAACCTTCGCGCCCTTCTTGCGGGCCTCGGAAAGCCCAATGGCGATCGCCTGCTTGCGGCTCGTCACTTTACCGCCTTTGCCGCCGGGACCCGATTTCAGCGTGCCGCGCTTCTTTCGCCGCATTGCGCTTTCAACGGTTTTGCCCGCTGCCTTGCTGTAACGGCGCCCCGATTTCTTCCCCGATGATTTTTTAGTTCTCGGCATGTGATCCCTCCTGAAACTTAGAGGAAAATCTTTTGCACGAGGTTGTGAGTTTTCGATGCCAGGAAGTGGTCGCCTGAGTGGCTATGCCGCACGCGAAACATTCTTCTTGCTCAGCAGATCGGCGACTTTCTTCAGATCGCGAACGAACTCGGCACGTTGTTGTTCGCGTTGCTGAGCATCCGGTGCACGCAGGATGGAAGAGGGATGCGCAGTGGCCATTACTTGGGGCGCAAGGTCGGAGGGAATCAGTTTCCCGCGATCGCGGGTTACCCGGAAATCCTTGCCAAGCAATCCCTGGGCCGCACTGGCACCAAGGCAGACAAGAACTTGCGGCTGCACAACTGTCAACTCCGCATCCAGCCAGGGGCGGCAAGCTTCAATTTCCGAATGACGAGGCTTCTTGTGAATGCGCCGCTTGCCGCGTTGCGCAGCTTCCCACTTGAAGTGCTTCACAACATTCGTGACGTATACTTCGGAGCGGTCGATCCCAACCTCGACAAGGACTTCATCGAGAAGCTGCCCCGCGGGTCCGACAAACGGATGCCCCTGCCGGTCTTCGTAATCGCCAGGCTGCTCCCCGACAAACATGACCAGAGCCTTGGAAGGCCCCTCTCCAAAGACCGTTTGAGTTGCGTTCTTCCACAAGTCGCAGCCTCGACACCCGGCAGCCGCCCGTTGCAGGCTCGGAAGGGTAAGGCGTTCGGGCAGAAACGGCGCGGCGGTAGGGAATCCGTCTTGCGACTTTTTCCGCGCCATCGAGTGCTCTCCGCAAACTCAGTGAGGTGCCGAGCCTTAAAAACGGGAACCTGATCGATCCTCGGTTCCGAATGCAATCCAGTGTTTGGTTGCGGAGAACGATATTCGAGTTGCGTTGGTCTGGTGGCGGTCGCGAGTTTTTTGCAGGGCTGAAAAATCAGAATTCTGCCGTGCTGCCTATTGCCGCGCCAGTTCGACGCGGCGATTGCGAGCGCGACCTTCGAGGGTGTCATTGGTGTCCACTGGCCGCGACGCGCCGAATCCGGTAGCAGCGGTAAAGCGGTTCTCCGAGATGTAGTAACCGTGCACCAACTCGTGAACGACCGCCTCGGAACGCCGCTTCGACAAATCGAGATTGGACTTATTCCCCCCGATGTTGTCGGTGTGGCCTTCGACGGTGAGTTTCCAGTCGGGATGGGCGCGCATGACTTGCGCGATTTCTTTCAGAACCTTGTCCGATTCCGGTCGCAGGTTGGCGCTGGCGAAATCGAAGTAAAGGTCGTAAACCTTCGCCCGGCCATTCTTCTCGAGGTCCTGCTCGAGTTGATTCGTTGGCCGCTCGGCATCCCAGTAAATTTTTATGATCTGCTGGTGGCCCCCCTCGGTCGACCCTGCTGCGAGCACCAATGGATTATCAGGATCGTCCAAGACGTAAAGATGCCCCTCTTTATCGGGAAGCTTCACGACCACATCCATGACTGGCAACTCCGTTTTTTGATCATTGACGAGCACGGGGAAAGCGACGTCACCAGTACCATTTCTGCGGAGAGTGCATTTCAGTGCAGGTGTGTCCATGGCAACGTCGCTGGTCATCACTCCGCCAGGCGCAAAATTCATCATCTTCTTCATTAGATCCTGGCTGGCTGCGTCCGCACTCTTCGGGTCGGACGCCATGGCGGTCTTGAATGATTTCAGGACAGCTTTGAGCGGATCTTCATGGTAGGTGAACTCCGATTCGCCCCTTGTTCTCAGCTCGTTCAGAGTTTTTTTTGAGAGACCCATGGCCATTGTTCCCGGTCGCTTCTCATCTCGACCGTCACGGCACAAGTATCCATCTGCTTCAGCCGCATTCTCCATGTCAGTCCGGAAGACCGTTCGTCCACAGTCAATCTTTAAGGGTTTGTCGGAGTGTTTTGTGCCGCTGCTAAGAAGGCGCTCAATGCCCTGACCGGGAGGGTATTGCTGTGAAGCACGGATGTGGATGAACTCGTCGGTGGCTTTGTCAACCATGTAGATCGACTCGAAGTCTCCCCGCAGAACGTCGTTGCCGGCGTCAATCAGTCTCAAAGACTTCCGCAAAGGTATCTTGCTGCTTGGCGAAGACACGAGTTCGGGCGGAGCTGGCTTCCAGTCCGGAAGCGGCTGGGGCTTGCTGGTTTGCCCTGTAGCCGCAGCCACCATTCCAGCCAAATCGTCTTTCTTGTATGCCTGCTGAACCTTGTCGATGCGCTGCTTCGCGCGGTATGCGACGTAGGCGCAGCTGCCCATGCCAGCGATTACGAAGAGGACCAGGAATGCCGCCGCGATCATGATAACTTTGAAAAGTTTGCCGCCAGATTGCCTCGGTGCGGGAACGGGCGGAGCCGCTACACTACGCACCGTTTCCATGGTTGGGAGTGCGTTGGCGCTGCTGCCGGGCTGCTGTGATGAAACTGCAGTGCCACATTTTTCACAGAACCTGGCCGCGGCAGCCAGTGGAGCACCGCACCCGGTACAGGCCGACTCTGCATCGATTCGGGATGACTCCGGCCTGCGCGCGCCGCACTTGGTACAGAAAGCTTGCCCTTCGGCCAGCGGTGATCCACAGTTCACACAGGCGATGCTCATTTCCAACTCCTTATCCGAACTTTCCCTGGAAAATAGTGCTGCACTTTGCTGCGGCAACTATTTCTTCGTCACCGTGCCCTCGTAGTGGGTCTTGCTGGCCTTGCCGTCTTTGGATTCTTGTGCGTAATCCAGGCTGTATTGCAAGACACAGTTGGCATCTTTGAGGACCCACGCGGTTCCCGTGATGTCATAGCCCTTTAGCCTGGAAAACATCATGAGGGCGGCTTTGTCAGACTGGCTGTCGTGGGTTGTGTCGACTGAGTATCTAATGGTGTCATAGCCATTCAGGTTCTCGTTCCCAGCGCGATTCACGGTGGGTCTGCTTACGAAAAGATTCCATGGCGTCCCCCCTTGCGCCAGGCTGGTCCCGGCCATTCTCCATTGCGAAGCGTCCGAACGCGTGTAGTGATTAATGAAAGTCCCCTCCGCGTATCCGTCCTTAATGTCGCGAGTCACGCTCTTCGGATCATTGAATTTGCGCATGTCGCTGATCATTGCGCGGTCCTCGTCCGAGGCCAGCCAGCGTTCGTGGTAGATAACATCGAGGGTGTCGGAAGAGAGATCTGCCTCGTAGTCTTTGGTTTTTAATGAGGGATCACTCTCAACGACCTTGTACGAGAAGTGCAGCGGTTGCGCAGGTGGAGGCCCCTGCAAGAAGGTCTGCACGCAGTAAGTGCCCCCATCGAAATGATTTTGCGAGGCAGTTTCTTTCAGCTGCGCTTGTCTTCCCTCCCTGGCTTTCGACTTTGGCTTGGAAGAGCATGCAACCAACGCCAACAGAATAGTTCCCGCGACAACGGCAATGGTGTAGACCTTGCGAACGTTTTGTTTGTCAGTATTCCGCATCAGCCCCGCGCTCCTTTGGAAGGTTATTTCCTGGTTACAGCGCCCTCGAAGTGTGTGCCGTCCAGCTTCCCATCGGCAAAGGTGTAAATGTTGTCGAAGCGGAATCGGACCATGCGACCATCCTCTTTGGCGATCCAGGCCGATCCCTTCACGTTGTAGTCCTTGGTCTGCCGCAGGCCCGCGGCATTGCCCAGGCTCATTGCCTTCTTGATATCTGCATCCACGCCCGTCAAATCGAAATCGTAGCGACGCGCGTCATAGCCGCCAATCTGCTCGTCGCCGGCGTACTTGACTCCAGGCTGTGCATCGCGAATGTGGCCGTTCAAAAAAGTCATGCTGATGCCGCCGTAAACCGTGTACCAGTTCTGACTGTGGTAGGGAGTGCCGTTCAGTTCGCGGCTTCGCGTGGCAGCCGGGAACACAGCACTTCCCACTTCGGTGGCGGGACTGAAGTCAGTCTGTTGCCCCGAGATGCCATCCGCAGACACGTCCGCTTCGCACTGGGCTGAAAACCCATTCACCCCCGACTTTTTAAACGAAGCGTGAAATGGAGCTGCGGGCTTTTCGAGCGAGGCCTGCAGCTTGTCCATAGCCGCCTGCAGATCGTCGGCATCCCCGGCTTTGGCGAGCGATGACTTCGGTTTTCCTGAGTCAATGAGGCGCTTTGCCGAACTCGAACTGCACGAGAGCGACAGCACCAAGCCGCAGCAGACGCCAATGCTCAGCAACACTCTTCCTTGTCTTCTCATGATTCTTCGCTCCGCAGCTACCGATCCGAAACCCACTACTTCATGACGCCAAGGCGGCGGCTTTGCCAACCTGCTTAGCCGCAAGCGCTCCTATAAATGGAATGCGATACTCGCGGCCGCTATGTGCCTGGTACATCACAAATAGCCACAGCGAAAAGAAAGCCAGAGAAAACAGCAGCCGGATGGGAAATGTCGCCAGCGCCAGCCAGGGATTAATGTCACTCAAGATGCTGACCAGGATCCGCCATGCGATGCTGAACACGATCACTGCCGCGCTGTACAGGACCGACTGCATGGCGTGAAAGCGTACGAATGGATCTCTCTTGTACGGTTCCAGAACGAGAAAGAGAACGCCGGTAATCAGGCCGAGAATGTACGCCAGAGCGCCGGCGAGATTCGGTGTCAACCCCGAAGCGCCCGAGCTGGAAATTACAGACGGCGCCGCTGCCACCGAGCCCTGGGATACAGTTGCAACAGGTTTTCCGCAGCCTGCGCAGAACCCTGAACCTTGAGTAATTGTCGAACCACACCCTGCACAGAACGTCATGAGAGTCTCTCCTTTTTTGGACTTAGCTTTTTCCGATGTCTTCGCAGAGCCTCATGCCCGGCGGATCCACCCTGGTCATGGATTTCTTGAATATTTCTTTGCTGACCGTGCCTACCGATGCACCCCAAGCCTCTGCCGAAGCGCCGACGGTCCCCACCAGGCTGAGGTCATAACGCGCGCACGGCGAGATTGCAGAAAACCCGGTGAAGCTCGAAGCCGAAGTGCCAATCATCTCGAAATAGGCAGCCCCGTCAGTTGCGAGTGCGTTCTTGAATATCTTTCCCAGGTGTATTCCATTCTTCTGGTAATCCTGGTACTTGTCCGGGCTGAGCAGATGCTTCGCTACCTGGTCTGCGAGTTGGTCGACGTACTCGGCGGCTTTCTTGATGTCACTCTTTTCATAGATCTTGTTCAGTCCCATGGTGAGTTCAATGCGCGGAGCGGCAAACGCCACCAGCATCCCGAGTGGAGCGGTGGGCGAGATATCCTGGTGATCGCCGAGTTGAATCTCTCCTGTTACGTTTCCATTCGCGTCAAGGTTGCCGGGCTTGACTTTGAAATGCTGTGAGCCGTCGTAGGAGATTCGGAACTGCCCTTTCGTGATTTCCTTCCCGCCGGTAATAGCAGGATGAATCATGAGCGCGGCGCTGACTTCAAGGTAAAGAGGCAGGCCCTCGAGAAATTCCGCCAGCGGTATCTCGATCGCGCCCGGTAACTTGATCCGGCTTTCTTCCGCCATGACTCCGCCGGTATCTTTCGCCACCTGCCACTGAAAATTCATTTGCCCGTTCAGGTTGTTGAAGGACGTCTCCATGTTCTGCAACGAGCTTTGGCTCATGGAGATGGTGGAATCGAAATCGAAATCCGATAGATACCCCTGGCCGGCGATCAGGGCCTCGAAGCCGCCGACACTCTTCTTCACCGTGATATTCAGATCGGTCTTGCCTGCGCCGGGAGTGGCCTCAAACGTCGTGTCCCAGCCTTCGACGACTGATTTGAAAGCGCCCTTGGCCATGCTCTTGTAAGCGTCCGCAGTGCCCTTGGCTTCAGACTTGCTCATGGCGGTGGACTCCGGGCTCTGGGCGTATGCGGGTTCTACGAATAACGAACTCCAGCCCGCGGAGAAGCTTTGCGGGGAATTGTGAGCCGCCGACGCAGCTGCGCCGAATCGAACCGGAGCCTGAATTCGGATTTCGCCGTCCTGGATCACGTCGCCGAGGCGCGGACGCTGCGTCAGGACAACGACGCCGTCCGGCGTCAACTCTGTGCCGAGAACGTTTCGCGCAACCAGTCCCTTGATGAGCAGAACGTCTCCTGCGCGCAGCGAGCGAGCGGTGGCGTTCGAGCTGTCCAGCAGCAGCGTCGCCTCGTTCGAACTCAGGCCGATCAAGGCCTTTCTCCCTTCTTCCGCCTCCATGACGCGAACGTTTGGACGAAACGTGACGTGCGCGTACCCGGAGCCATGAGTCAGTACCGCAGCTCGAGGAGTTCCCGCGGCTGCCGAATGTTCGGTGGAAGCTGCAGTTGGGGAGGATTTTTTGCCGCATCCTCCGAGCCCCAGCGCTGCCAGCACCGCCAGGCAGAGCGCATATCCACGAAAGCTATTTCTCATCAGCTGCACAGGGTCTCCTCGCCACAACGCTATTGCGCTTCCTCAGAAATCTGGAAGGTCCAGATCGCGTCGAACATCAAGCCGTCTCCCTGAGCGCGGGCTACGTCTCCGCCAGAAAACTTTTTGCCTTTGGACACCGGGCGAAGGACCAGCCCGTATTCGCCGGGCATGAGCTCGGCAATGGCGGCAATCTTGAATTTCCCGGGGCCAAGCTTTTGTGGAGTCGCCGCCACTCGCTCTTCCAGGAAGTGCGAATAGATTTGCCAGTCGGCCGCTGGGCTGGAGCGAACGTCCGCCTTACCCTGGGTAGCACCGATAATGCGGCAGGTGTTCTGGGCAGGGGTGAGCTTTACGATAGCGGGCTCGTAGTCATCCGTGTTCACGCCCGGCGTTCGGGAGAAATCGACGCTAAAGACTGGCTTGCTGCTCTGAAGCACGTTGCTGGATGCAGGCGTCGGAACTCCCCACACGTACGTCACCGTGGGTGTGCGGTGCGACATCATGCTGGTGAAAATGCTCCCCGCTTCCTGCACTGTCGAACTGCCAACACCCGAATTCATGTGACTGGCCATGCCGTACGTGGCCGTATTCAGGCCGGAATTCATGGCTTGAGTGACTACGGAATCTCCGGCCAGGCTTTTCATCGAAGATGGTTTGGTTTTCGTTTCCGCGAGCTGCGTCTTCTCGAGTTTCAGGTCTTGCGAAGAATTCCCTTGAGCGACGGTCGCATGCGGCATGCGCGATTTGGGCACAGGAGCCTCACCCGCTTCCGCATTGCCTCGCGAATCCGGAGCAGACGCCTTCGCGGCTCCATTGCCTGAAGCTGCCATGATGGCGTTCAACTCCTTCTCGGTGACCCCGGCCGCATTGAGCCGGATCAGCTCATTCGTAGAGGTATTGAAGTTCGCGGGCCCAGTCTGAATCGCCGAAACGATCACCGACTCCGGCAGCTTTTTCTTGACCATCGCGATCACGTCGTCATTGGTGAGCGGCTTTCCTGTTTTTTGCGCCACGGCCGCCGTAAACCCCAGTGCGATCGCCAGAACTGTCGTGAAACACCGTTTCGTTTTCGTCATTGCAGAGTCCTCAATTTTCTTCCCTTCGCTATTGCAGGTTGCCGGGCCAGGGATCGAGAAGATCCCCTTTGGGTCCGGTGACGGAAAGCTGCAGGCCGTAGTACGCGTAGATGAACTTGCCGTAGTTGTCACACTCCGCTGGCTGCACCCCGACAAGCAGGCTGCTGCCCTGCATGTTGGCGCTGACGAGTACGTCCATGTACTTGCAGCTGCCAGTATCGAGGCCATTGCCGGACAGGTCGGGGTAATATTTCCCAACGATCGCTTGCAGGTTCGGATCCAGCGTGTATCCAGGCCGAAGCTGGCTGAAGTCGATCGAATCGCTATAAGACAACCGGTTCGGCGGGTAGCCGTCGCCCACATTGCTGGACCAGATCGGATCGTAGAGCCAGAAAACCGCGCTGGTCGGCTGACTCGGAGGAGTGAGCGAGAACGCCTTCAAAGCCGGACCTGTCACTGGGCTCACGTAAGCATTAACGTCGAAGTGCGTACTCGGGACCTTCACTAGCGATTGCGGTATCCGTTCCAGGGAACGCGAGACGCGAGTCGCATAGAACGACACCCCAGCCATCTTCGCGTCATGCCCGTCAGTCCTGACTACGGCCAGAGTGAGCTTGCTGTTCAGGTCATATTCGTTCTGGAACTTCGGATTGAAGGTCACCAGAATCTGGTTGTCGTCCCACGAGTCAATGCCGAGTTGCACCGGAGTGGCGTTGTTGATGAACGGTCCGTAGATCTGCACCTTGCCCTGAACCGATCCGAAGTTGCATCCGCGAATGGTGTACTGATTCGCTGGATATTGTCCGCTCCCGGGATCGGGAGTAAGAACAATCGCGTGCTGACGACCGCTGACGGTCTCGACCACGGGATCCGTCGTAAAGCGGCACATGCTGATAGGCTGGGGCGCGTACTTGGCTCGCTCCATGATCGACAACGAATTCTGCCCCGATGAACCCGGCTGGGACGGAGGATTCCCGGTTTGCTGTAACGGCGTTCCCCCATCTGGCGTGCTGCCAGGCTGCGATCCTCCCGGAGGCGTGCCGGCAGGATCCGACGCGGGATCCGTTCCCGAGCCGCCAGTAGCGGGGTCCGTACCAGCTCCCATCGTGTGCGTCGGACCGATCTGAGTCGCACTTGACGGGCTGATGAGCTGGCTTGTCCTCGTGTTCGTGGCCACAGCGCGCTGGGCGGGAGTTCCCCCATTGCTCGCCTGGATCTTTGCGGGAGGAGCTAGCTTTTCTTTGTGTGCCGCTGCGCTCTGAGCCTTCAGCGTCTCCAACACTGCGGGATCGATTGCGGGCCCTACACCAGCGATTTTGAGGTTGCTTCCCGACTTTAGCTGAAGTGACTTCGCCAACTTCTTGGCACGGTCGCCGGAAGCAGCAGCGTCGCCGGCACACGGCCGAACACTTTCGTCGCCCATCGCCTTCAGGACTTGTTCGCTGACGTGCGCCTGCCGCAGCGCGTTGCAACCAGAAGGGGACAGATCAAAGTTTCCCCGAGAAGACTGAACCGACGAGAGAATCACTGACTCCGGCACGTGGCCATTCGCCATTTTGATTACGTCCGCATTGCTGAGCCTTGGACCTGGAGGAAACGGCTGCGGATTCAACGCCGCCTTGCTTCCCGGATTCTGCATTCCTCCACCTTGCGATGGGGTGGCTGCCATGCCGCCAGCCCCTGACGGTGCCGTGCCGCCATTCAGCATTCCTCGTGGGGCGGAATTCGATAACAGGGCCTGCCGCGCATTGGGCGAGCCTGAGCTATTGCCCGTGCCGCCGCCGCTGCTCATCATGTGCGCGGAAGGACGCAGGGCGAAATTCACGTTGTAGGCAGAGTTTCCGCACGTCCACCAATTCGAAGTAAGCACCGAAGGCGAGGGAACAGCCGGCGGCAGATTGTTGCACTTCCCATTGATGATCTTGATGGGCGTAATCGCGATGGTCGGCGCGGACACGGGAGAGAATGCTGTCGCTGTGCTCACATCGAGCTTGACCTGTAGGTCCTGCCCGACAGGCATTTGGTGCACGGCAAAGGCGCACACACCGTCTGTCCCAACGTTCGGGATGTAGCTGAAGTTGTTGGTGTAGGTGCCGATCGGGGTGAATTGTTCGAGGGTCGGAGAGGATTGGCTTGGGCTTCCGGAACTGACGGTAATCGACAGCCCGCTGCAATTGTTGGCAGGAATGTGGCTGGTCGTATTGCCGTCCCACCAGACGTAGCCCGCGATCACTCCGTCGCCCACGCGTTTCACCATCGGCTGCGGAGCTTTCTCTCCGGGAAGCCGATTCACGCGCGGCGACGGCGCTGTCTGACGCTGTGGTGCCGGAGCCGTTATGTTCCGGTTCGGCGGAGGCATGGTCGGCGAGACCGACTGTGCCGCAATATCTCCGCAATAAAGAGCAGCCGCTCCACTAAGTCCGGCTGCGGCTAAAATCCTCAGGCATTTGCTAGTGCGCCGCATGTTTGTCCTCGCTTGTCTACAGAAATGCTGCCGCACCCCGTGCGGCGCATCGGACGGTTCACATTGTTTGCAACGGCGAGCAGTTTTAGGTTTGCCGCCACCCGTCGCTCCTCAGCTGATGTGGAAATACACTGCGGCCCTGGAATGGTCAAAGGAAGCGGGGCTGAAACGCAGATGACTTGCTATCTGTAAGAAGCTGAATAGTTTCTGCGCACACATGACCAGCCAGAATTCGCCGGAAACATGGCAAAAACGTGCGATCGAGTGCGGAAACGCGATCTATCTGGAAGGTTTTTGCAAGCCGGCGAGGGTACCTGAGGGTGGCTGAATGGCTTCGGCGCGACGGGCAAGGAGTCCGAATCCGTGAGCTCGAGCATCGGACGCAAGCCCGGCCAGCAGGGCTCGACCGGCGGAAGCATTACTTCGCAGGAGCAGGTGCCCGAGCTCCAGTCGAGCTTCCGTCTCGAGGTTGTAATAGCCGAGCTTCTTGGCTTCTGTTGCGAGCGAGCGCAGCTCATTAATCGCGGGGTTAATTTCGCCACTGCTAACAACATCTACTCGTACTTTCTGAATGGATGCCGGTATGGCCACTGCCGGGCCGGAAAGGGCCGGGGTCAGCTGAATGGCTCGCGTCACGGCGTTACGAGCTTCGTCGCTTTTGCCCTGCAACAGCAACGCGTGGCTCAGATGTGTGTATGCAGCGGCGGCATCGGGATCACTCTTCTCTTTCTCGAATTCCGGAATCGCGCCTTTAAGGAGAGTTTCAGCCTGCTCCGGATGGCCTTCCTCGATGGAGAGAACCGCGAGTTCGACCTGGCTCTCCGCGACCAGATCGGCCGCCCCGACCTGCTGCCTCAAAGCCAGCCCTTGCTGAAATTGCGCCCTCGCGGCAGGCAGATCGCCCTCCTGCTCCAGAACCTCTCCCAGTTCGCTGATGGCCCCGCTCAAGTACTGATAAGCCCCTTGAGCTGGGCGCATGGACTCGATCGCCTGCTGGGCATGCAGTTTGGCTTCCTTCAACTTGCCTTGCGTGAGCTCAAGGTCGGCCATCCTGGACAAGTTGTAGCCTGGTTCCCCTCTATCCGAGGCAACGATCAGCTCCAGCGATTGCTGGTATACCTTTTCAGCCGGCGCGAGATTACCTTGAAGGAACAGAACATCGGCGATGTTGGTGAGAGCCGTGGACGTATTGTTCTTGTCGCCCGACTGTTCGAAGTGGCTTTTTGCCTCGCGATAGAGCTGCGCAGCACGATCCAGTTTGCCTTCGTTGGCGTAAGCGATCGCCATATTATTCAGAATCGCGCCCGTCTTGGCATGTTCTCCCAGCCCATTGAGCATGGCGAGAGCGCGTTCATAGGTGGCAATCGATTCTTCATAATGGCCTTCCGTGCCCCGGCGATCAGCGATGAGCCGAATGGCGTCGGCTGCTCCTGCCCGATTGCCCTCTGATAGGAAAAGGTTGTAGGCGTCTTCGCAGACCGGAATGGCGCGCTGCGGCTCATCGCCATACAGAATGGCCATACATTCGTCTCGTCTGGCAAGGGCATACACAGGAATATTGGATTGAGCCGACGCTTTCCTGACCGCGTTCCGTATCAGAAGCAGCGATGCAGGTTTGTTCACCTTAATAGCGCGCGATTCCGCGATGTCGATTCGCGGATCATCCGATGCCGGCCGCGGCAGCGCTCGCAGCCTGGCGATCAACTCAAGCGCCTGGCTGAAGTTTCCACTCAGCATTGCTGCCTGTGCGAATCGCAGACCGTACTCGACGTTGTCAGGAAACAGCTCAAAAAGTGCGTGGTAGACCGAGGCCGCCTGATCCTGCTTCCCAAGGCTCTCGTAGTACTCGCCCTCGACCAGCATGTGCTCCGCCCGCGGCAGGTCCGTGGCCAGGTCTAGCGCCTTCTTGGCTTCTTCCCGATTCTTCTGTCCATATCCGAGTTGGGCCCAGGCACGAGCCAACATGGCATGTCCCAGTGAGAATTTAGGGTCGGCCTGCGTCGCTTCTATCAGCAGGTCCTTGGCCGCAAGCGCATCGAAGTGACGCAGTTTTGAGATTCCAAGGGCATAGAAGCGAGCGGCATCGGGATTCAACGGCAGCGAAGCGAGGATTCCTGCTTCTTCCGAATCTTCTACATGCCGTACGCCCATCCGCTCCCGGAGCCGCGTACCTACATGCGAGATAAGCCGGAAAAGATCCTGCGTGTTACCGGTCTCCGCCACTTCGGTTAATATCTCGCCGGTGCGCGCATCCTGCAGCCGGACGTCCACCCGCAATTGCTCCCGGTCGGGCCTGCCCAGGTTCATATACGAACCTAGCAGCAACAGATCACTACTGAGTGCCGTCCCGATACGGGCGGTGGTCGCTTGATCCAGCGTGTCGGTTTGCGACCAGGGATTCGCAATGCGAAGATTGGCTACGTCTTCCCCAGACACCAGACGCAACTGTTCGCCGCCCGCAAGTTCGGTGCTAAGCATCTCGGCGAGCGCTGTCCCCAGCCAGGCATCTTCCGATCTGCCCGAGAGGCTGTGAAACCCAAGCACTGCCACCGACTTGCGCATCCGAACGGGAGACGTTGCGCTCGGGTTTTGCAGCGCGGCACTGCCCCGTTTGCGCTGCACGAGCAGAGCGGTGAACCCCAGCAACAGGACAAGCAGCGCGGCCGATCCGGCATATAAATAGCGACGCCCACGCGGAGTTCCGAGTCCCGCATGCTCGGCTACCTCAACCACGTGAACGGAAACTTCAGCCATGGTTTCCTGCGATGAGGGAAGAGACGTCTCCGCGCCCGTCGTGGCGACTGCCTGCACGACCGACACTGGCGCAATGAACTTGTAACCCCGCCGGGGAACGGTCTCGATGAACCGTGGATTCTCCGAATCGTCGTCGATGGCAGCGCGCAGCTTTTTGAGGATAACGTTCAGGCTGCCATCAAAGTCGACGTATGTCCCCTCCGGCCAAAGTTTCTGCCGGAGTTCGTCGCGACTCACGATCTCTCCCGGCCGTTCCAGCAATACCAGGAGCACACGGAAAGGCTGGTCTTGAACCTTGACGCGCAGTCCGCTGCGGGTCAGCGTTCCGCGAGCGGCATCGGCCTCAAAGAGTCCAAAACGAAAAATGTTGGCGGAGGCCAGAACGCTTCCCATGAATGGCCCAAACGGATGTTGCCGCATCATAGCACGGCCATTTTGAACGGCGTCAGAAATCTGTAAAGGCCATGGACTCTGCGATTTTGGAAGAACGAGCCCTCAATAACCTCCAATTTCAAGCGTGAAGAGGTCCTTTTCAGGCGAGCGCACCAAAAGAGATAACGTCTCCAGGCCATGAAGTCGGCCTAATATCCAAAGAGCACAACCACTTGGAGACATGCCAATGGCGAATCGGGTCGTTCTCTATTTCGAGAACCAGGAAGATGCTCTCCTTTTCATTCTGGCTTCCAGTTCGGTGATGTCCGCGGAAGCCGCAGACCACCGCAACGACGCTGCCGGCCTGGTTGCGGCGGAGATTTGCAAAGCAAGCAGAATCACGGCTGAAGGTGTTCTGAACACCATTTGAGGGTGCCCGGAGATGATGAAGAAAATTGTGCAGGCGGTATTGACTGTCACGTTGCTGCTGTTTGCGGCCCTGAATGCGTATCTCGCGCTCAAGGATGTGCTGCAGACGCAGAAAATTGTGGCCCAAACGACACAAACCTCCACGCTCCAGGCGGATATTTCCACTGTTCTGAAAGACCTCACGGACATGGAAACAGGTCAGCGCGGATACCTGCTGACGGGCGGCGATTCGTACCTGCAGCCCTACACTGAGGCAACAGCCCATATCCCGACAGACTTGGCCAAGCTTCGCACAGGATTGGCTCAGCGCCCGGAGAGCGAGCGGTCCCTGCAACCGGAAATCGAGTCCATGGCAAAGTCCAAACAAGCTGAGATGGCGCGCTCCATCAGCTTGCGGCAGCGAGGCTACCGGCATCGCGCCTTCATGCTGGTGAATTCGGACGAAGGACAGGAGTACATGGAGAAAGCCCGCGCCCTACTAAGTTCGCTTTCGGCCACCGAGAACAGCAACTTCGAGACACTCGAAAGAGAAAGGAACGCGGGTGCAAGACAGGCCCTGACGCAAACTATCGCTGCCAGTTCGTGCCTTCTCATTGTGACCGGATGCTTGGTTGCTTTCATTCGCCGGCAATCTCAGACCCGCGAGCGTGAAGTGGCCGAAATCAGGCAAGAACTTGCTCAGCGCGATTTGCAGTTAGCAAAATTAACATCCATTCTCTCCAACCAGGCTCGGTCCAAAACCTCTGCCATGGAGGAGAACGCCCGTTTACTGCTGCAGGAGTACGGCGGCTTTCTTCCACGACAGGGTCATGAATGTGCTGAACAGATCATGGAAGCGTCACTGCAAATGGAGCGGCTCCGCCTTGACCTGGTGGGTGGCTCAGGGTCTGTAAACCACGAAAGGGAAGCGGTAGAGTTCGCCGCTTGACGCTCTCCCTTCCTCATGCCATCTGCATCCAAAGGATGGCATGCGGTGGACTCAAGTCAAAGGTGCGCTCGGACGTACTTACGAAGGCGTCCAGCGGAAGCACACGTTGCAGATGGCGGCGGGGCTGTCCTACTACTTCGTAATGTCGCTGTTTCCGCTGCTGATTGTCTTTGCCGCAACCGTGGCCTCCCTGCCGGTACCCAATCTGTTTGACCAGGCTTTGGGTCTTGCATCTCGTTTTATGCCCCACGAGAGCATGGGGCTGATCAAAGCCGTGCTCCGCCAAGTGATTACTCCACACCGGGGCAAATTCATGTCCTTCGGCATCGTAGGTACTATCTGGGCGGCTTCCGGTGGCTTCTCCAGCATGATGGAAGCCTTAAACGTCGCCTATGACGTGCCCGAGAGCCGGCCGTTTTGGAAGACGCGTCCCCTGGCGATCGGGCTGACATTCCTGATTGGCATCCTGCTCGTGATTGCCCTGGCCCTCATGCTGGTAGGCCCGAATTTCGGAGGCTGGTTGGCCGCGAAGGTGGGCTTAGGGTCGATATTCGTTGCGGTATGGCCCTATCTGCGCTGGTCCATCGCGGTCGCGTTCGCGGTGCTGGCCATCGAACTCATTTACTTTCTCGCCCCCAACGTTCGACAGCGGTTCCGCAGGACCCTTCCGGGCGCAGCCCTGGCGGTCGCCTGCTGGCTTCTTCTTTCGTGGGCCTTGGGCATTTATTTTCAGCATTTCACGAATCTCAATAAGACTTACGGAACCCTCGCCGCAGCTATCGCCCTGATGGTGTGGCTGTACTGGACGGCATTTGCCATCCTGTTAGGCGGCGAGATTAACGCTGATCTCCTTCATGAACAGGGCAGACGTTTAGCACTCAAGGAAGCGGCTGAACAGACGGACACGGCGGGCTCATCTTTGAAGAAAGCCGCTTAAGTTCTGCGCTTAATCCGTTCGGCGCCTAGTTCGCCGGCTATTCGCCTGAGAAATCGGCTAGGCGGGGGTTACGAAAGCCTCATTTTGACGCAGAAACCCGGTCCCTGGCTCAACACGGGTTAGCGTATTCTCGCATCTAAGTATCACAGGCTCAGATAAGATTCGTTCCACCGCTGTTGCGGGATTGTATGCCGGTCAATAACACCCGGCGGTTCCGGAGCGTCGGGGTGGCATAATTTTGCTTGACCGTATGCGCGCAAGTTTCTTCCTAAAATTGGCAACCACGGCGCTGCTTCCACTGGCCGGGACTGCGCTTGCTCAAAGCCCAACCCTGATCAGCCTGGACCAGGCGATCACTCTGGCGCTCGCGCACAATCATTCCCTCAGGGCGACCCGCACCCAGATTCAGCAGAATGAAGCCCAGGAGATCACCGCCAATCTGCGCCCGAATCCGACCTTAGGGGCGGATTCGCAATTCCTGCCGTTCTTCAGTCCCCAGGACTTTAACGGCCAGAATTTGAATGAGATCCAGCAGTTCGACATCGGGCTCAGCTATCTATTCGAACGCGGTCGTAAGCGGCAGCACCGGTTGCAAGCCGCGCGGGACGCCACTGCCGTCACCCGTGCTCAAATTTCCGATGCGGAACGGTCTTTGATCTTCAACGTAGGCCAACAATTCATCAGCGGCTTGCTAGCCGACTCCACTCTGCAGTTCGCCCGGCAGGATCTGGCGGATTTTCAGCAGACGGTCAACATCAGTCAGGAACAATTCAAGGCCGGGTACATTGGAGAAGCCGATTTCCTGAAGATCAAGTTGCAGCTCCTGCAATTTCAGACGGACGTTTCCTCGGCGCGCCTGGCGAAGGTGCAAGCGCTGACCGGACTGCGCGAACTTCTGGGCTACGACGCCGTGCCTGCCACTTTCGACATCGTTGGTGAACTCACATATGAGCCGGTCAAGACCAACCTTGACGATCTGCAGGCCCAGGCTCTGCGGCAGCGCCCTGATTATCGTGCGGCCGAATTGGGCATCGTGGCGGCCAAGAGCCAGGTCGCTCTCGCCAAGGCCAATTCCAAAGTGGACGTGACCGGCACTTACAATTTCAGCCACGTCGCGGGCGAGAGCTCGGCATCGCTATTCGCTAACGTTCCTTTGCCCGTGTTCGACCGCAACCAGGGCGAGATCGCACGTACCCGTTACGCTCTCACCCAAGCCGAGGAGCAGGAACGCTCTGCCGGCGAGACGGTTCTTTCCGACGTTTCCAACGCGTACGAAGCTGTGAGGTCCAATGACGAAGTCGTACAGCTCTATACTTCCGGATACCTGCAGCAGGCCAAGGATTCGCGCGAAATCAGCGAGTATGCTTACAAGCGGGGAGCTGCCAGCCTGCTTGATTATCTTGACGCAGCGCGCAGCTACCGGGCTACGCAATTGGCCTACAGACAAGCGTTGGCTTCTTATATGACAGCGGTCGAACAGCTGAAGCAGGCTTTAGCAACGAGGAACCTGCCATGAACTGCAATCATCTTCACAGGTCCGGTCTTCCCCTGATGGCGATTGCACTGATCGCATCGGTGTTGAGCGGGTGCGATCGATCCACCTCCAGCGCTTCGGCAAACCAAAAGAACATAAATCATCCCGAACTGTTCAGCATACCGCCCGAACAGGCATCACACGTGCAGATCATCCACGTCGAGCCGACCACGCTCATTCGCACCTTGCGTCTGACCGGAGCGGTCGCCTACAACGGCTTCCGTACCATTCCGGTCATCACCCAAGTCAGCGGGCCGGTAAGTCGAATCGTCGTATTCCCCGGGCAGCACGTGAAGCAAGGGGAACCCATGCTGTACGCCACTAGTCCCGATTATTCCCAACTGCGCACGAACTACCTCAAGGCAAAATCCGCTTACGCGCTGGCAGAGAAGAATTATCTCCGCACTAAAGATCTATATGAGCACAAGGCAATCGCGGAGCAAGTCCTGGAGCAAGCCGAGTCCGCTCAAACCCAGGCTGGCGGCGATCTCGCCTCCGCTACGGCCGGGCTCAAAGTGCTGGGCATCACCGATCCAGACGCGCTGGTGCAGGCTCCCCCTAGCTTCGAAGTCCCAGTGAAGGCTCCGATTAACGGCGAGGTCGTGGAGCAGGACGTTGCTGCCGGCCAACTGCTGCAAACAGGCGCCACCCAGTGCTTCATGATTTCCGATACCAGTACCGTGTGGGTATTGGTAAACGTGTATCAGAAGGATTTGCCCTACGTGCGCGTCGGAGATCCGGTCACCATTCAGACCGACACATATCCCGACATATTTCAGGGCCGGATCGCTTACGTGGCCGCTTCCCTCGACCCCAACACGAGGACGCTCCAGGCACGCATTGAAACCAAAAATTTCGGGGAGAAGTTGAAAAAAGACATGTATGTAACCGCAACGGTCAAGGGAGGCAAAATCCAAAACGCCATAGCGCTGCCCGACTCGGCGATTCTCCGCGACGCCGAAAATGAGCCCTTCGTTTACGCAGCGGTGGCTCCCAACCAGTTTGGCATGCGCCATGTCACCACCGGCGAAAGCGTCAATGGGCAGACGCAAGTGACCAGCGGCATCAAAGCTGGAGACCAGGTGGTTGGCGAGGGCAGCCTGTTCTTGCAGTTTGCAAATTCTCTGCAGCGTTGAATCACACGGTACCGAGTAGAAGTAGTGATCTTTACGGCCTCTGAATGATCCATCGAATCGTCCAAGCAGCATTGCGGCAACGGTTCCTCGTGCTGGTGCTGACCGGTTTTATTACCGTCGGGGGCATCATTTCGTTTCAGAAGATGCCGGTGGACGCCTACCCCGATCTTTCTCCGCCTCAGGTAGAAATCATTACCCAATGGCCCGGCCACGCCGCCGAAGAAGTCGAGCGTCTCGTCTCTCTGCCCTTGGAGCTGGAGATGAACGGGACGCCTCACATGGCGGTTATGCGTTCCATTTCCCTATACGGCCTTTCGGACATCCGGCTGACTTTCGAGGAAGATACCGACGACTACTTCGCCCGCCAAATCGTTTTCGAGCGCATGGCCCAGGCCACTCTTCCCACTGGAGTCACACCCAGCCTGGCGCCGCTATTCAGCCCCAGTGGACTGGTATATCGCTACGTAATCGAGAGTCCCGACCGCAGCCCGCAGGAGTTGAAGACGCTTGAGGATTGGGTCATCGAGCGAGCCTATCGCTCGGTGCACGGTGTGGCCGATGACTCAGGGTTGGGCGGAATGGTCATGCAGTACCAGGTCCTGCTCGATCCCGCGCGGCTTTATGCCTATCACATGACCGTAGCCCAGGTCACGCAGGCTCTGTCTGCGAATAACTCCAATGCCGGCGGCGGTTTCTATTCGCAGGGTGGACAGTTCTACTACGTGCGCGGCATCGGCCTGGTCAGGAATACGGATGACATCGCCAATATCGTCGTAGGCGCCAACAAAGGCGTTCCCGTCCGCGTGCGCGACATCGGCGAAGTCACGATTGGGCATGCTCCGCGCCTGGGGCAATTCGGTTTCCAGAAAAACGATGACGCCGTGGAGGGCGTCATCCTGATGTTGCGCGGCGAGCAGACGCAAAACGTCCTCAAAGGCGTCCAAGCGAAGACGGAAGAACTCAACCGCCAGATTCTTCCGCCCGACGTGAAAATCCATCCTTTTTACGATCGCAGCGAACTAGTCGATCTCACCACGGAAACGGTCGAAGCCAACCTGCTGCGCGGAATGGTCCTGGTCCTGCTTGTGCTGATCTTTTTTCTGGTCAGCATCCGCGCCGCAATTATTGTCGCGCTGACCATTCCGTTAGCACTTCTGTTTGCCTTCATCGTCCTCCATGCCCACGATGTTGCCGCCAATCTACTGTCGATCGGCGCCATCGACTTCGGCATTGTGATCGACGGAACCGTCGTCATGATGGAGAACATCTATCGTGAACTGGCTCTGCGGGAAGGCCAGGAGTACAAGCTCAGCGATGTGATTCTCACGGCCTCGAAGGACGTGGACCGTCCCATCTTCTACTCGGTCGCGGTTATCCTCGCCGGCTACCTGCCCATCTACGCCTTGAGTGGGCCCGCCGGAAAATTGTTTCACCCCATGGCCGAAACCATGTCGTTTGCTTTAATCGGCGCACTCATTTTGACTCTGACCTTGGTTCCGGTGCTTGCCTCCTACTGGTTCAAGGGCGGCGTGCGCGAGAAGCCCAACCGCGCCTATGAATGGATGAAGCGGAAATACGCGGTGTACCTCGACAAGGCGCTGGACCGGCCGCGAGCGACTCTGGTGATTGCCTCCCTGATCTTTGGTGCGACGCTCCTGCTCATACCCTTCATCGGCGGCGAATTCATGCCGCACTTGGATGAGGGCGCTCTCTGGGTTCGCGCCACCATGCCGTACACGATCTCGTTCGAAGAAGCCAGCAAGGTCGCGCCGCAAATTCGCGACATTCTCATGTCATACCCGCAAGTCACGGTCGTCGGCTCGGAGTTGGGCCGCCCCGATGACGGAACCGATCCCACAGGCTTCTTCAATTGTGAGTTCTACGTTGGCCTCAAACCTTACAAGGACAAGGCGTGGCATGGCGATATCAGCGACAAGAAGGAACTCACAGAAGCCATCAACAAGCGCCTGAGCGCGTTCCCGGGCATCATCTTCAACTACACCCAGCCCGCGGAAGACGCCGTGGATGAGGCGCTGACTGGATTGAAGAGTTCGCTCGCGGTGAAAATCTACGGGGAAGATCTGAACGTGCTTCAGGACAAAGCCATTCAGATCAAGAACACTCTGGCGCAAGTCCCGGGCTTCAAAGAATTGACGGTGGTCCGCGAACTGGGTCAGCCGAGCCTGCTGGTCGACGTCGATCGAGCCAAGATCGCGCGATATGGAATCAACGTCGCCGATGTCGAGGCCGTGATCTCCGCCGCGGTGGGCGGGCAGGCGATCACCCAGATCATTCAAGGCGAGAAACTCTTCGACCTCGTCGTCCGCATGCAGCCCCAGTTCCGCAGCAGCGCCAGGGAAATTGGAAACGTATTGGTGGGCACGCCCGACGGACAGCAAGTTCCGCTCAGCCAGCTGGCCGACATTCGCCAGGGCAACGGGGCGTCATTCATTTACCGGGAAAACAACTCTCGCTATATCGGAGTGCAGTACAGCATCGAAGGGCGCGACCTGGAGCGCACGGTGCACGATGGACAAGCCGCGGTCAACAAAGCGGTCAGGCTACCTCAAGGCTACTGGATGGATTGGGGAGGGGAATACACCCTGTTTCTCGAGGCCAAGTCGCAGATGTATTTTATCGGCCCCCTAGCAGTCGGCCTGATCTTCATGATTCTGTTCGCGCTCTATGGCAATCTCAAGTTCCCGCTGACGATTGCCCTGGGAGTGATCATGACGGAGCCAGTGGGCGCCCTGCTAGCGCTGAAGCTCACGCATACTCCATTCAGTGTGTCTTCAGTCTTGGGCCTTCTCGCGCTGCTGGGCGTTTCCGTCGAGACGGCGGTGATTCTCGTCTCCTACATCAACAAGCTGCGCCAGGAAGGGATGGACATTCGCACGGCGACCCGGGAAGCCTCTCTGCTGCGACTGCGCCCGATCATGATGACCGCGCTGGTGGCATGCCTTGGCCTGCTCCCGGCGGCTCTGTCCACCGGCATTGGATCGGACACGCAAAAGCCGTTCGCTATCGTGATCGTCGCCGGGCTGATCTCACGACTCTTCATCGGCTTCTTCGTGAATCCCGTGTTATACGAGATCGTCGCTCGGCCCGGCGATGTACTGCAGATCTAAATCCCGCCACTGTAGAACCAGCGTTCTTCAGTGCAGAGAACGGCAACCTTCGTATCACTCAACTTGCCCAACGGCCTGCCTGCGCTACTTCACCACCTGCTGGAGAACTGCTGAGGTGCTGGGCGCGAAGCTTGCGCCTCCAACAAACGTGGCAGTGATGTTGTGCGTTCCCACCGGCAATGTGGAGATGACAAATGTAACCTGATGCGAAGTCGAGCTCAGCACTACTGATCCGATAGTGGTGGTCCCATCCTTAAATGTCACAGTGTTGCTAGGAGTCCCGCCGTAGGCCCCAAGGATGGTGGCGGTGAACGTCACCGCTGTCCCGCTGGTGGATGGATTCGGAGTTGAAGTAAGCGTGGTTGTTGTCGGTGCCCTATTCACGATTTGAGTTATCGCCGCTGACGTGCTGGCGCTAACGCTCGGGCTTCCACTGTAGGCTGCGACGATCGAGTGCGACGTGACCCTCAGGTTCGAGACCGACAGGGATGCTGCACCCGAGGTGAGGGCCACCGTTCCAATATTGCTGAGTCCTTCCTTGAATGTAACTTTTCCGGTAGGTATCGCACCCGTTGCGGAGTTCACCTTCGCGCTGAGCACAATGGTCTGATTGTATTGCGACGGATTCGGCGCCGAAGTTAACGTGGTGCTACTGGCCGCTGGGCTGATGGTTTGCACGAACACCGGCGAGGCGCTGGCGACGAAATTCGCGTCCCCGCTATACACGGCCGTGATGGAGTGAGCTCCCCCGCTTAGCGTTGCAATCGCTAACGTCGCGCTCCCGCCACTCAGCGTCGCGCTGCCCAGTGTCGTCGTGCCGTCTTGAAATGTGACCGTTCCTGTCGGCGTCCCTGTCGTCTTGGATTTCACCGTCGCGGTAATGTTCACCGACGCTTCATAGGGAGATGGGTTCAGGCTCGATGACACTGCGGTACTGGTAAGCGTGCCAGTCAAGCCAAAAATTTCCAGCTGCTTGTTACTCGCCACTAAAACTTGCCCGTTCGCGACCACTGGCACAAGATTAGCGTTCCCCCCAAGATTCGGCCACGTGCCAGCCGGTCCTTTGAAGAGAGTCTTCATTGGCGTACCCGAGTCAGGATTGAACGCATAAAGATAAACAGACAGGTCGGTACTGGTCGGCCGCGATAATGCCCAGATGATCGGATTGCTCGTGCCGTTGGAAGAAACCGTCGTGAAAAAGCCAGCGTCCTGTCCACCTCCAATCGAAGGGGATGTGCCTAGCCACGTCAGCGAAGTGGTTGGTGAGGTCTTGAGCTTCCATAGGATCACAGTCCTTCCACCGCTGCTTACTACGCGAGGCACAGAATCCACCGGATCTACAAAGTATGAGGGCCCGCACCAGCAGCTACCGATCGCAGACTTCCCCAGCACATTATTCGTCGTGCTGGAGTATCCCCCCAGGTTGTCTCCATTCATTAAGAACATCGTTCCCGACTTACCGGCGGCCACCGCCAGATGCGGGTACGAACCCGCCTGATCGGGCAGAACCAGCAGTCCTCCCGAGCCTAGGTCCGCGTCCATCTGGTCTAACGTCGCCCAATTCCATGGCGTAAATAAGTCGAGCACCGTCGACAAATCCGGCGAAACTTTAACTACACTTTCCTGAAGGCTGGTTGCTCCATCGTAAGTCGTCCCCGACGGATCGGAATTTCCTGTTATTACCAGAATGTTCCCTAAATCGTCGCTCGCTGGCCCGAACCCCGACATCCAGATCGATGACAGGAAGAAGTTATGCGGCGAAGTTGCCTGCGAATTGAAAATGTGGTTGGCCGCCAGCGGCGTCAGCGTTCCCGCTTGCCATCCCAACAGCCAACCGCGGGAAAGGTTAGGGGCGTAATCGCAGAAACTGCCGAACGCTGCGTACACATTGGCATTGGCTAACAACAACGCCGGACGCTGCCGCTGATATTTGGCATTGAAATTAAATGTGGAGTCATCGTTTAGGCTCTGGGAAGCGGTCACCAGCCGGGGCGCAACCTTGTCGGTCAGGCTCCCCAGATCCAGGGAATGAAGAAAATAAGCCGGCCCTGTGCTCTGCAGCGTATATACCATGACGTATAAAGTGTTCGACGCGGGGTCGATCACCGGTGTGGAATTGATTCCAACGTTCGGACCATTGTTGTCACAGCCAAGCGGCTTGGGAACCGCCGCTCCAAAGTTGGCCTTTAGCAGCACCGCCCCGCCCTCCGCATCGATGGCATAAACGCTGTTGTTTTCCGTGGCGACATATACCACGTCATGCGCGCCCTGGAACTGCCCGCTGGTTATGTTGACCGCGGGCATGTAGAGGGGCTGAGCATCCACCTGATCATCCAGCGTTACCGACCGGAGCAGCCCAAAATACGCACTCCCGACATTCGTCGGAGTGAGATTTGGCTCGTTCGAATTCCAGCCCGTTCGACGGTTGTCGTAGTGATAGGTCGTAACTGACTGCGAAAATGCCTGGTTCACGCTAGCCACTGAGAAGCACAACAGCAGGAGAGAACCCAGTACACGGGATACGGGTGTCATAAGGATCCTTTGCGAGTCGGTCGCTTGCGCCTGGGGGGACTAATGCTTAGGAGGGGGAATACCTAGCTGATCGAAATTCACTTTAGCATGCGCCTGAGCCGTTTACTAATAAAAAACAGCTCCAAACCGTGCCCGGAGCCGAAAGGCGCGATGGCCTTCTCAAGGGCAAAGTGAACCGACTGGACACTTTGAACATGCGCGCAACGCTAATGTTCGTGCTTGCAGGCAGTTTGGTGGGCGCTATAGGATTCGAATTTTGGGGTACACGTATTTTCAACAACATAGAGTCGCACGGCGGGCACCGTAAAGCAGCAGTGGAAGGCAGTGGTAAGCAGTGCTAACGGATCACAAACGGATCACGGCTCGTGCCCATCTGAAAAGTGCCAACCAAGGTGGCTACAAAACCTGAGATTGTCAATTGAGACGGGCACAATCGGCATGGCCTGTGTCGGCGACCGAGTTTCAACTTCAACGTGGCAACAATTCTGAAGTTGATAGCGACAAGCCCGTTTATCGAGAGCTGCCGTGGGAGTCCGAGTTCGCTTCAATGAGTGATTTTCCCTGTTCACGTCAACGCACAACGAAGATCCACCGGGCAGAGATTTGATTGTCACCAGTGGAATTCGGTTATCCTCCCTGCACATC
>JAICJP010000028.1 GCA_025928375.1 Candidatus Sulfotelmatobacter sp. | reverse complement strand
GTACCTTCCTCGTAGTCGTTCCATGTGACCAGTTGCAGGTAGGGAAGCTGTCTTCCCGAGTTGTACGTGCTGTTGATCTGCGAGAACGTTTGCAGCCATGTCTGTCCGCACTGCTGATCAATTGCCCGTCCAGAACCCCACCCGGCCAAAGCGTCATTAAACCCTTTGTAGGTGGATCCCACGGTCTCGGTTCGAGGAAATGACAGTCCGGTCTGGTAAAAGCTCGACAGATACTCCAAACCGTAATCGGGGGTTGTGGGCATCACCCACGAATAGCTGCCGTCGCTCATGGCGTGAGTAAACCCACCCTGATCCTGAAACAACAATCGCGGAGGAGTTTTCAAAGCGCCGTTTGCTTTTTGCCAGTCAACCGCCCCATCCACATTGAAGTTTGTCACCACCGGCTGCCCCTGAATCGTGAAATACGCGGAGGAGCGGAAATATGTCTTTTCCACGTACTGCAGCAACTGTGTCAACGCCTCCTGCGATGAGCAACCCGAGCACGCATTTCCCATCGCGCCCGCATCGATCATGATCGCAAACGTGAACCCCGCGTGCTTTTCCGCCTCGTGCATAACCGCTTGCGTCGCCTGATCGACGGAGTTGTTGGGACCGTACCAGTCAATCACCACGCCATCAATTCCGCGGCTGATCATGTCAGCAATCTGCCGCTGGATCTGCGCCGGATCGGTGGAGCTGTATCCCACGTTCATGTGGTTCGATTTTCCGAACCACAGCATCAGGTGCGCAAAGATCTTGGTCGTCGCCCCCGGGTAGAGCAGCGAATGCACATTAACCTTGCTCACATTGTTGGCGCCCAGATTGCCGTTTGACTGGTTCAAAAAACTGTCTGCGGCACTGGTATTGTTAGCGGTCAAATCCGCAATGTTGGAATTAGAACTCGGAATGGAGGCGGGAAAAAGCTTGCTTTGCGCTCCTGGGCCCGCACCACACCCCACCCCTGCCGCACATAGCAGCAGAATCGACACAAATTTTGTACGACGCATCAGTCCTCAAGAGAGAAGTAAGCTGGGATCTTGCTTCGGTCTTGGCCGCATCAGGAACGCAACTTCCGCGCTGGGATTTCCTTGATGGGCCGGGTCTGTCTGGGATCTGCAAGCAGAGTACCGGAACGAGTATCACCGTCCCAGATATCAGAAGTACCGAAACCGCGCTTCAGGCAAAGCTTTCAGGCCGCAGCAGTGCGTCTTATCGCGCCACTCTAACGATGCGAATGCGTGAAATCCCGCAAGCGGTGGGCAGGGTGCCCACGTCTCGCCGATGGTTGCGAGACGTGGGCATGTGAACCTGCTATCGCATCATCCGTCAGTGCAATAGCTGGAAATCCGAAAAATGTTTTCGCCAGTGTCCCATGACAAAAAACACCGGGCAGCGTTATCCTTATTCCAATTAGTAGAAGTGAAATGACCCACGAAGAGCTGCAAAAACTCCGCGAACGTCTCCTCCAATCCACGCAACAACAACGGCCCCGCTCCAGACTTCAGAAGATTCTGGACAGGATTCTCAAGCGCGTAAATGCCATGGTCGAGTCCGAAGAAAAACAGCCACAACCTGTTTCGCAGTCAGATGACTAAGGAAGAGCCGCCCAACTCAATCCTGTCTAGCGAAGCCCCCGCACCTGCCGATTTTGAATAACTGAATGCCGCGAACCCGAATCCGAGACTCGCCTTTTCCACCTCTGCATTGACAGGCTCGCGCCCCGCGCCCCACAATGCCTTTCCATCAGGAATCTCAATGACTCGTCACACCGTCTTTGCTCTTCTTCTATTCATCTCGACCACTGCGTTCTGCCAGGACCGTACCAATGCTCGCAGCATGGTGATCAGCCAATACGGCATCGTGGCCACCAGCCAGGTATTGGCTTCGCAGGCCGGAGCCGAAATCCTGGCCCGCGGCGGCTCCGCCGTGGACGCCGCCATCGCCGCGAACGCCACCCTCGGCGTCATGGAGCCCGACATGAACGGCATGGGCGGCGACCTCTTCGCCATTTTCTGGGACGCCAAGTCGGGCAAGCTTTACGGCATCAACGCTAGTGGTTGGGCTCCGAAAGCGCTCACCATCGACTACTTGAAAAAGAAAGGCGCCACCAAGATGCCTCCCGCCGGCATCGATAGCGTAACTGTACCGGGCGCGGTCGAAGGATGGCACAAATTGCACGAGCGCTTTGGCCTCCTTCCCTGGAAAGATTTGTTCACTCCCGCAATTTTCTATGCTGAAAACGGATTCGCCGTGCAAGAACTGATCGGCAGCGATTGGCAGGGCTCCGCCCCTAAGCTGAAGCAGGATTCTGAATCCCGCCGCGTCTTCCTGATGAACGACCAAGCTCCATCGATGGGCCAGATATTCAAGAACCCTGACTTGGCCAAGGCCCTCCGCCTGATCGCCACGTCAGGACCGCAAGCCTTCTACTCCGGACAAATCGCGCAGGCGATCCTGGCGACTGAACACGAATTTGGCGGCGCCATGGCCGCTGATGATCTCAAGGAATTTTCCGGGGAGTGGGTTGAACCTATCTCCACCACCTATCGCGGATGGACTGTCTACGAACTTCCACCCAACGGTCAAGGAATGGCCGCACTCGAAATGCTCAACATTATGGAGCAGTTCCAGCCAGCCAAATCCGGCCCAGTAAGTACAGAAGAAGTTCACAAGCGAATCGAAGCCATGAAGCTGGCCTACGCCGATCTGGCCCGCTACAACGCGGATCCCCGCTTCGCTAAAGTCCCCGTCAAAGGCCTGCTCTCAAAGGATTACGCGAAGCAGCGCTCTCAACTCATCGATCCTCACAAAGCCAACTGCAATCCCCAAGCTGGCACGCCTCCCTCCAGCGATACAACCTATCTCACCACTGTCGATCGGCAAGGCAATATCGTCTCTCTTATCCAGAGCAACTTCTCCAGCTTCGGCTCCGGCATTACCGTGCGCGGCATGGGATTCGTCCTGCAAAATCGCGGCGCTCTTTTCATGCTCGACCCTGCCCAGCCCGACGCCCTTGCCCCCCGCAAGCGTCCCTTTCACACCATCATTCCCGCCTTCATGGAACACGGCGACGACCACATCGGATTCGGCATCATGGGGGGCGCCAACCAGCCATTAGCTCACGCTCAATTCGTCTCCGACGTTGTCGATTACGGCATGAATCTACAGGCGGCCATGGAAACCGCGCGCTTCACCGTCCGCAGCAACTTCGATCCAGGCTGCCAGATTCTGATCGAAGACCGGGTGCCAGCCGACACGCGCCAGCAACTCACCAATCTCGGCCATCAACTTGAGGTGCGTGGAGATTTCTCCATGTACATGGGCCGCGGTCAAGCCATCGACCACAACACGAAATCGGGCTTGAACTTTGCCGCTTCAGACGCCAGAACCGACGGCTCCGCCGAGCCCGAACCGCCGCCCCCATTGCGATCGCAAAGGTAATAGCCCTCGCCAGCAGGATCGATTTAAGACCCAAATTGTGTATAGTGTCTCTTCCGTTTTGCTGCAAATCAGTTACCTCCTTTTTCCGAAGGACCGATCATGGGACGAGTCTCGGGGCTTTGCCGCCTCCTTCTGTTCGCCGCAACATTTTTTCTTCTGACATCCGCCTTCGCGCAGGACGAACGCGTCCTCTACCACGCCCAAATTTTCACCGCCGACCCGCAGAATCCCTACGCCGACGCTGTCGCCATTCGCGCCGGAAAAATTGTTGCCGTCGGAAATCTGCCAGAGGTCCTGAAATCGGTCTCCCGTAATGCAGAGCGCCTCGACCTCCAGGGCAAGAGTCTCTTCCCAGGCTTCATCGATTCCCACAGCCACTCCATCGAAGGCGGCCTCAGCCTCATCGCTGCCGACGCCACTGACAAGGTTCAATCGGTCTCCGAACTGCCGGCTTTCGTGGACGAGGCCAAGAAATCCGGACGCGGCATGCGCGGCGACATCGTCGAAGTCCAGGGACTTCCGCTCGAAATCTGGTCTCATCCCGACGTCCTTAATCAGGACTTCAGCGCGGGCGCCTACCAGAACCAGAGCGTTCTCCTCCATGGCATGGACGGTCACACCGCATGGGCCAATCACGCTCTGTTGCAGCGCGCCGGCATCACTGCAGAATTCCTCAAGACCCTTAGTCGCGATGAGCGCGCTTACTACGGCATTGATTCGAACGGTCAGCCCAATGGATTCCTGGTCGATGCGGGCCTCGAAAAAATCGAACCGCTTCTCCCCAAGCCGAGCCCCGAAAAGCTGCTGGAGGGGGCCCGCGCCGCCCTCAATTACAACTACAGCCTCGGCATCACCGCCTGGCTCGATCCTCTCGCCTCCGATCAGGTCCTTAGCGCATACAAAGCCCTCGCCGATCACGGAGAACTCAACTCCGAAATCGTCGCCTTCCCCCAAGTGTTCGCCAAAGATCCCGTCGCCGAGCTAACGGCGGTCCAAAAAAGAAGAGCGCAATATAAGGATGTCCCTCACTTGCACGTGACCGGAATCAAGATCTTCGCCGACGGCGTGGCCGAATTTCCCTCGCAGACGGCGCACCTGACCAAGCCCTACAAGAACACCGGTCATAACGGCGATCTGCTTTTCGATCCTGCAAAGTTCGCCGACCTCTGTATCAGCGCCGACAAGCAAGGCTTCATCATTCACGTCCATGCCATCGGGGATGCCGCCGTAACCGCCTCTCTCGACGGCATCGCCGCCGCTCGCAAAGCCAACGGCAACTCCCATCTCCCTCACACCCTGACCCACGAACAATTCATCCAGCCTGCGGACTTCCCCCGCTTTCGCGAACTCGGCGTGATCAGCGCCCTCCAGCTCTACTGGGCCGAAGCCGCGAACGACACCATCGAGATACTCAAACCTTACGTTGATCCCGGCATCTACCAGTGGCAATACCCGGCCCGTTCCATCCTCGACAACGGCGGAATCATCTCCGGCGCCAGCGACTGGCCCGTGTCCACAGCCAACGTCTTCCGCGCCATCTATCAAGCCGAAACCCGCAAGGGCAAAGAAGGCATCCTCGATGCGACCCAGGCAATGCCGCGCCAAGCCATGTTCGACGCCTACACCCGCAACTCTGCCACGGCGATGAATCTCGACTCCATTGGCGTAATCGCCCCCGGCAGACGCGCGGATTTAGTCCTTCTGGATCGCGATGTCCTGACCGACTCCCCAGAAGACATGCGCGAAACGAAGGTCTTGTGGACGATGGTGGCCGGAAAGATGGTCTATCAAGCCAAATGAATCTGCCAAAGCGAAGCGGCGCGCCGATCCTATCCCCTGTTCCCTAAGCCCGATCCCCTGAAGTTGTTCGACAGAACTCGATTTCCCCAAACTCAAGCCGGGAATAGCCGGCGAATCCACAATGGCCCGAAAGTGCCCGTCCCGCGCGGCTTTTGCGGCTTCCAGTGACAATTTATGTCATCAACTTTTTTGTGCCGCACAGCGTCCATTTCGTTGTAAGATTCTCAACACTTCGGTAGGGGGGGCCCAATGCCTTCTTCATCCCGCCTCGATGAAACCCAGGGAAAATTCAACTCTGCTGCGCGATGCCTGACCTGCGCGCTTGCCTTCGTTCTCAGCCCCGTGATGTCGACGGCCAGGCCCGCATCTCAGCCGGCTGATCCCCCGGCGCTCCCAACGGTCGAAGCACCCAATAAGGAAACTCCCAAAGGGAAGCCACAGAAATACGACATCAACCACATCGGCCAGCGCGGCATCGGCCGCGGCTTCAACCTGTACTCGGTGAAGCGCGAGTTCGAACTCGGCCGCAATATCGCGGCGGGTTTCGACCGCTCCACCAAGATCATCCACGACGATGCCGTGAACGCCTACGTCAACCGCCTCGCTCAAAAGATCGTCCGCTATTCCGACGCGGAAGTTCCCTTCACCGTCAAGGTCATCGACTCCGGCGATATTCCCCGCGCCTACGGCCTTCCCGGAGGATTTCTTTATGTGGATAGCGCGCTGATTCTGTCCGCCGATGACGAAGCCGAACTCGCCGCTGTCATGGCACACGAGATCGCCCATGTCGCCGCCCGCCACGCTACCCGCGCCATGACTCGACGTGACGTCTGCCGCATTATCGACTCGGTTGCTTACGTTGCGGGCCCCGCGGGCGCGGGAGCTGCCGATATAGGCGGACTCGCCGGACCACTCTCCGTCAAGAAATTCAGCCGCGACGCCGAGTACGAAGCCGATCTGCTCGCCATCGAGTATGCCTACGCCGCCGGTTACGATCCCCAGGCTCTCCTCGATGCGCTCGAAAAGTTGCATGCCATTGAGGAGCACAAGAAATCAGAAATGGCCAAGATCCCGGGCTATCACCTGGGAACAAAACTCCCGTTCCACTCGAAGATTGCCAAGAGCTTTGCCAACTATCCCCTGACTGAGGAACGCATCGGGCGTATCCAGTCCGAGATGGCGGAATTCCTGCCCAATCGCAAGGATTACATCCTCGACACCGACGAATTTCAGGAAGTGAAAGCACACCTGCTCGCCTCCCAGGCCCCGGTCCTGCGCCATCACGCCAACGATGAGGGCGACAACAACGCCCCGGTGCTGCGCCGTCATCCTGACAGTGACGACGTGATCGCGCCTTCCAACGTGGCTCCGCTTTCACAGCGCAGCGTAAGCGTATCTTTTGTGGATGGGCGCTAGATAATCCCCGGCAACGCGCGACAGGCTATGCGGTCGCATTGGCTCTTAATGCTCCACCGGCCGATGCATCCAACGTCCGAATACTTTCCGTTTGAAGTCCGGCCAGAACTCCGGGGCCAGATTCACGAACCCGTTGTCCGCCACGTCGGTCCAGAAATGCATCAGCATGGCGTTGCCATTCCGGCTCGCAGCCGGATAATAGATATTGGAAAACGCGCTGCTGGCCGCACTTCCCAGCACATTGTCGAAGTTGAACGTGTTGCCGCCCGTATCCTTGCGAATCACTACGCTCCGGCTGATCGCATATCCGAACCGGTACCACAAAGAGAATCCCTCGCCTTTGCGGTGGTATCGCGGATCTTCCTGAAACGCTGACGCCACCACGAAATCCCCGAAGAAATTCTCACTCGCGATGTCCGCCAGCGACGCCCCAAACCGCTTGCCCAGCGCCACCCGGTTTACGCCGTACTTCGGATCCGTATTCGTCACCTGCGAAAACAATGCATTGAACGCGCCCCCGCCCCAGGTCAGCGGCCCCACCGTCTCTTTCGCGAAATTGTCCCACTTCTCCCGCGTAGTCTGCAGAGGCGCCAATCCTCGATCGGAAGGATTCCCCACCACCGAAATCGCCCCCGGAGAGATCGCCCCCGCCCCATCCTGCGCATGCGCCAATCCTCCCGCCCACACAACTGCGGATAAGCACAATACTCCTAGCCTGGCAGTCCTATTCACTCTGGTTTTCGATGAGGATTATTTCGCGGGCGGTTGGCCCATTCACAACCCTGGTGAAATAAAAAAAGGCGCCGGAAGTCCCGGCGCCCATGAGATACGACTCGCGAGATGCGGTCAAGCGAGAAGAACAGAACTTAGCGATACATCCAAACTCGAGCTGCTCAAAAGTTCTCAGTTCTCAGTTCCGCCGGTTCGCTGAGAACTGGGAACTGGGAACTGAGAACTGCATTTCCTACTTGCTCTCCGCCACCGACGGGCTGGCTCCAAAATCCCGGCGATTTCCCGCCGCGGTTCGAGCCGCGCGCGTCGACGGCTGGTTGCCGGCCGCGGCTCCATACCGCTCCAGCATGATCGGCGCCATCGCGTTCTCCGCTTCCTTCACAAACATCATCTTGTTCTCGGAGGCCATATCGATGCGCACAAAATCCCCCAGCTTCACCTGCCCCGTGGCCACCAGGTTCGCCAGCGGGAACACTAGGTTCCGCTCGATGGCCCGTTTCAGATGCCGTGCTCCATACCGCGGATCCGTGCCCTCTTTCAGCAGATATTCCTTTACCGCCGGCGTGCAGCTGAACACAAACTGGTTCGTGCCCGCCGCCATGAGCACGCGTTGCTGCACCATGCCCAATTCAATTTCCAGGATCTGCGACAGATGCTCATCGCGCAGTGTCTTGAACACCACCGTCTTGTCGATGCGGTTCATGAACTCCGGCGTAAACTTCCGCCGCGCCGCTTCCACCGCGGTCCGCTGGATCTTGTCGTCGAACGACTCATCTACCTCGACCACCTTCGGCGCGAATCCAAACCCGCCGTCCACCAGGTTCATCATCTCTCCCGCACCCAGGTTCGAGGTCATGATGATGATGACCTGCGACAAATCCACTCGCCGGTTATCGCCCAGCGTCAGCGTAGCCTTGTCCAGAATGCCCAGCAGTAACTGCCACAGCGAGTCCGAAGCCTTCTCGATCTCGTCAAACAGCAGGATCGACAGCTTCAGCTTCTCCGTGAACCACTGGTTGAGCGCTTCCTGCGTCAGTAGCGGATGCGTCTCCCGGTGTCCCAGATATCCCGGGGGCGAGCCGATCAGCTTCGCAATCTCATGGGAGTGCTGGAACTCGGCGCAATCGATCTTGATACACGCCCGCGCGTCCCCAAACAGCGCCTCCGCCATCGCCTCGACTACACGCGTCTTCCCCGACCCGGTCGGTCCCAGGAACAGCAGGTTCCCCACGGGGCGTCCTGGCGCGTTCAGGCCTGCCAGGAACATTTGATAGATCTCTACCACCTTCTCGATCGCCTGATCCTGCCCCACAATTCGCCGCCGCAGGGCAGTTTCAAACTCTCCAGCATCGTTGCTTCTCCGGTTCGGATCGAGCACTGTTGCGAGATTCGTTCTCATAAGAATGTTGCCGGGGCTCCGGACTTTCCCTTTCGGCCGCTTTTCTGCGGCTCTTCTCTGGTTTTGCCGGACGACTCAGGCCCCTACCGGTTTTCTACCCTGTTTCCTGGGAGTGGCCAGATTCTACTCCAACGGCGCTACATCCGACTGCTTCCATTTGAGCAAGCATTGGACCATGCCTAAGTTCCCTTTCACATTAGATGCAAGTACCCCGCGCCACGGCAGTTAGCGAGGTTTTCTCCTGCTTCCATTCGCGCCTGCCACCGCAATAGCGGAAAAGCTTTTCACAACCACGGAACGAACCTACTAGTAACCAGTAATTTGCCTCAGCCAAAGGCCGCCAAACCTACGTATTACTCCCCCCGTAACTAGCTCCCGCATATACCCGGCTCTACTATCGCGTTGAGAACGAAAAGTTGCGCGCGGAGGCACGTTGTGCGTCACTCGTCATATCGCACGATCCTAGGAATTCTTTGTCTCACATTCGCCTTTGCAGCCTGGCTGCTCCTGTCCCATTCGAACAGCGGGTTCGCAGCACAGGCCCAAACCGTAAGCTCTCAGGCCGCCCGTCTGCAGCCTGCCAGCGTCACCCGCAAGCCCCTAACCCCTGATCCCCAGCCCCTGGCCCCTGCCGGTAGCGAGCTTTATACCGCCAAGCGCGGAGAAGCCATCCCCACCATCGCCCGCCATTATCTCCGGCGCACCTCGTACCTGACCTCCTCGCAATTGGCAGCCGCGATCCGCTCCGCTAACCACAAGTCGGACGCCAGCAACATTCTCAAAGCCAACGAGACCATCATCATCCCCGGAATCCTCTTCGCCCCCGTCACCGAAAAATCCGTGCCGGTTGCCAAGGACTTCGAAGTCCGTGCCGTTTATCTCACCGGAGTTATGGCGGGCAGCGACAAAGGACTCAACATCGTCCGCCACTGGCGTGAAGTCGGCGGCAACGCCGTAGTTTTCGATATTAAAGATTCTGACGGCAGCGTGGCCATTCCCTTCGAGCACCCGCTCCTCGGCGAACATAAGGTTTACATCCATGATGTCCCCAAGCTGGTCCGCTTCCTGCACCAGCAGAACATGCACGCCATTGCCCGCATCGCCATCTTCCGCGACGAACGTCTTGTCACCCAGCACCCCGAGCTCGCAGTCCAGTCCCGTAAGAATCACACGGCCTGGCGCGAGAACGGCAAGCTCGTCTGGACCGATCCCTCGAACCCCAAAGTTCAGGAGTACAACATTGCCCTGGCCATGCACGTAGCCCAACTGGGCGTCGATGAGGTCCAGTTCGATTACGTCCGCTTCCCGGCTGAAGGCGACCAGAAAGACGCAGCCTTCGTATTCCAAAGCGGTCTGCCGGAAGCTGAGGCCGCACCCGCCGTAAGCCCCGATTCCACCTGCCTGGTCCCCGCTCCCCGGCGCCACCACAAAAAGGGAGATACCAACCTGGCTCCGCAGATGCAGAAGGGCCCCTGCCCGGTCGCAGCCAAGCCCGCGCCCCGCGGCCCGCAACGTTCTGATGTGATCGCCGGCTTTCTCAAAAAGGCCTACTCTGAGCTCCACCCCACCGGCGTCCTGCTCTCCCTCGACGTATTCGGTGTCATGGCGTGGCAACGCCCCGTCGATCTCTCCCATACCGGACAGGACATCGTGCAGATGGCCCGCTACTGTGATGTCCTTAGCCCCATGATCTACCCCTCGCACTTCTTCGGAATGGATAAAATCGCTCACCCCGGCGACGAGCCCGCTCACTTCATTGGCGAGTCCATGGACCGTTTTGAATTGATCACCAAGGGCAGCGGAGTCGTCATCCGTCCCTGGCTCCAGGCCTTCCACTGGCGTACCAAAACCTATTCCCCCGAATACATAAAGATTCAGGTGGAAACCGCTCGCTTTAAGGGCGGCATTGGATTCCTGTTCTGGAACGCCGCCAACGATTACTCCAAGCCCTTTATCGCCATGCCCGAAATGAAGGCAGCCAACTACAAACCAGGCTCAAAAGACAATCCCAAATACTTCCGAGGGGACGAACTCCCCACCACAGTACAAGCGGCCTTAATCCCCCAAAAATAACGACAGCCCGTGTAGCGACAGCCTCGCAGCCTCCCTGTCTTGCAGTGAATCACCGGCCCCTGACCCTGGCCGCTGACCCCGTTTCCTGCAACTCTTGTATTCCTCCCCCGCCTTCAATTACCATCCCCTCCACGTTCTGCCAATAATCCCAACCACCCGCCACGGGAGAAATCCATGACGCCCGAAGAACGCGAGCGCATGAACGAATTGTGCGTGCAGATCCAGGAAGAAAAAAACTACGACCAGTTTGCCATGCAACTTCGTGAGCTAGCCGACCTGCTGGTCCGCAAACAACAGCGCCGATTCACGAATCATCCCCAGCTGATCTGGCACAGAAATCGCCCGTGGAAGACCGTTCCTGCGGTTGTGAACAAAGTTATTAAGACTGGCCTCGCCCGCGAACCGGAAAAGGCCGAAATTTCCATTAGCCCGGCCGACTATCTCTTCCGCGAGATTCGCATCGAGAACTCCCTGACCTCCCCCAGTGGCGATGCTGTCGCCCTGAAGCCAGGCGCCCACGTCGATGTGACCTTCGAGGCGGACCCGAAAGACACTGCCGGCAAGCTCTCTCCAGCCAGCAGCCTTTGACGAAGCGGCTCAGTTGCCGCCATTCTGCGTCCAGCCGCGGGTGACGCGGACGTCATTCCCCGCCCCGCTAATTTCGCTTTTGCCGCTGACCGCTAATACTTCATCGCTCGTTACTGATCGCACATAGCTCCAGAGCTTCGCAAGCCCTCATTCTGCGCCAAGTCCGAATACAGGGATTCCCCTATATCTGCTCTCTTCCAGAGCCGGTAGACTTTTTTGGGTCTTTCTGTCCCCGAGTGCAAGAAGAGTGCAACAGCCAAATAAGGGCTTAACTTTGGTTTCAACAGAAGTTCAGGCGAATCAATACGCGGAGCACCGCCTCAAGCAGAGTGATGAGATCTTCCGCCTGCTCGTCGACAGCGTCAAAGATTACGCTATCTTCCTTCTCGACACTGACGGGAAGGTCGCTACCTGGAATCAGGGCGCCGAAAGAATCAAGGGTTACTCGGCCGATGAGATCATTGGCCAGCATTTTTCCCGCTTCTATCCCAAAGAGGCTCGCGAGAGCCGCTGGCCCGAGCGCGAACTCGAATTTGCCACTAAAGAAGGACGCTTCGTCGATGAAGGCCTTCGCGTTCGCAAAGACGGCTCCTCCTTCTGGGCCTACGTCGTCATCACCGCTCTCCGCGATCAGACTGGAGTTCTGCGTGGTTTTTCCAAGGTCACTCGCGACCTCACGGAACGGCGCATGCTGGAAGAGCGCACTCGCCAGCTTAACCGCGAACTGCGCGGCCGCGTCACCGAACTCCTGGAATCCCAGCGTCTGGTCGAATTGCGCACCCTCGAGCTGCAGAAACTCTCCGGCGAGCTGCTTCGTGTGCAGGACGAGGAGCGCCGCCGGATGGCTCGCACCCTGCATGACGAATTAGGGCAAGAACTGGTCGCCCTGAAGCTTGAGCTCGACTCTGCCACCAGCTCAGAACTCAAAGGCAACAGAAATCTGATCCATGCCACAGAACTCGCTTCCAGCGCCTTGCAGAAGGTACGCAACATGTCCTACCTGCTGCATCCCCCGTTGCTGGATGAGTCTGGCCTGCTCCCCGCTCTGCACTGGTACTTCGAAGGCCTGCAAAGCCGAGGACAGTTGCGCATCACCTTCGAATACCGGCCCATCCTCTTTCCCCGCCTTCAGCGTGAAATTGAGACTGCCATCTTCCGCGTGATCCAGGAGTCTTTAACCAACATTTACCGGCACGCCGAAACTCAGGACGCCCGCATCGAACTGATCCAGGAACCCGACTCCGTTACCGTTCGCGTGCGCGATTTCGGCAAAGGCATTCCCGATCTCAAGTTCGGGACTGGCATCGCTCCCGGCGTGGGCATCAGCGGAATGAAAGAGCGCGTCAAGCAACTCAACGGCGAATTGCGAATCTCCCGCGCGGAGCCCGGAACCCTGGTCCACGCCACCATCCCCACCCTCGACCAGGTCTAGTCCGTTCAACTTTGAAGTGCCCCCTTCAAAGCCCGCCGTTGGCTTGAGTGGGGCTTTTCCGCACCGAAATTTGTCCCTGTGTCCCCTCTGTGGTGAGTGATTCAACCGGACACGGGCGACCCATCAACACTCCGTTATAATGACTAAGCGAAGGAGATCGAATGGCGATTCAGAAGACCGATAAAATCTGGCATAACGGCAAACTCATCAACTGGGACGACGCGACCGTCCACGTCATGTCGCACGTCCTGCATTACGGCTCTTCGGTCTTCGAAGGCATCCGCTGTTACGACCTGCCCAGCGGCCCAGCCATTTTCCGCGCGGTCGAGCACATGCAGCGCCTGCTCGACTCCGCCAAGGTCTACCGCATGGAGATTCCTTTCACCCGCGACGAATTGCTCAAGGGCATGCTCGAGACTGTCGGCCACAATGGCGCGTGGCCCTGCTACATCCGCCCCATCGTCTTCCGCGGATACGGCGATGCCGGCGTCAACCCGCTGCACTGCCCGGTCGAGACCTACATCGTTAACTATCCCTGGGGCAAGTATCTGAGCGGCACCGATGAGGGCGTCGATGTCTGCGTCTCCTCCTGGACCCGCCTTGCTCCCAATACCCTGCCCGCTATGGCCAAGGCCGGCGCCAACTACATGAACTCGCAGCTCATCAAGATGGAAGCCATCGCCAACGGCTACGTCGAGGGCATTGCGCTCGACAAGAATGGCTTCGTCAGCGAAGGCTCCGGCGAAAATCTCTTCCTGGTTCATCGCGACAAGCTGATCACCGCCCCCCTGGGAAACTCTGTGCTGCCGGGCATCACGCGTGATTCGGTCCTGCAGATCGCCCGTGACCTGAAACTCCCCATCGTCGAGCAGACGATCCCGCGCGAGATGCTCTACATCGCCGACGAGGTCTTCTTCACCGGCACCGCCGCCGAGGTCACCGCCATCCGTTCCGTCGACAAGATTAAAGTCGGCAACGGCGCCATGGGACCGGTCACCAAGGCCCTGCAGAAAGAGTTCTACGCCATCGTTTGCGGCGAAAAGAATGATCGTCACGGCTGGTTCACTCCAGTTCCCGTGCGCAGCAAGCAGCCGGTCGGCGTATAATTCGTTCCGTCAATTCGAGCCAGGGGCGCCGCGTGCGCCCCTTTCGGCTTTCAGCCCGGAAAGAAACAAAACAGATTTTTCTTAGAAGGAGAAAATATGTCCCAAGGAATGACTCCCGAATTCGCCGCCGGCCTCTGCGCTATGATGCTCGACGGTATCCAGCGCGAAGCAGAATGCACCAAGCGAGTGCTGGCCGCTGTCCCTGACGACAAATCTGACTATCGTCCCGACCCCAACGCCCGCACCGCTCGCGAGCTCGCGTGGCACATTGCCAATACCGACATCCAGTTCCTCGACGGCATTGCTGACCTGAACTTCAGCATGGAATCTCCCGAGCACAAGCCCCAGACCTCCGCCGAGCTCGTGAAGTGGTATGACGAAAACATGAAGCGCGGCCTCACCCGTGTCGCCGGCATGACTCCTCAACAGTTGCTCACCCCGATCGAATTCTTCGGGGTGTTCAATCTGCCCGCGGTCGCCTATCTAGGATTCCTCAATAACCACAGCATCCATCACCGCGGGGAGCTAGCCACCTATCTGCGTCCCATGGGATCGAAGGTCCCCTCGATCTATGGCGGCAGCTACGACGAACCGTTCGTCCCCGCCGCCCCCGCAGAAACCGCCGCATAGCCGTTCCCGTCGACCGGTGCCCCACTCTACGCGTTTGTAGAGTGGGGCTTTGACGTTGCGGGCATTCCTGGAAACTTTGGCCCCTGCCCGCTTGCCCACTCCGTACCATTACCTAGGTCATCTTGGGCTAGGTGACGATTCGGAGCATCATGCTGGAAGAGCTTGAGGCCCCTTGGGCTTCCTGGGACACATTCCGCATGAATATTGATGATCTGCTTCGTATCGCGACCGAGCGCAAGGCTTCGGACTTGCATTTGAAGGTGGGCAACTATCCTCACCTGCGCGTCGATGGCGAGCTGTCGCCCTTGACCGACCAGCCTCGCATCACCGCGGAAGACATGCTGAACATGGCCTTCAGCATGATGTCGGCGCGGCAGAAACAGAAATTTAAAGAGACCACCGAAATCGATATGGCCTACGGCGTGGCCGGACTGGGCCGCTTCCGTGTGAACATCTTCCAGCAGCGCGGCAATGTGGGACTCGTTCTTCGTGTAATTCCCACCAAGATTCGGGCCCTGGATGAGTTGTTCCTGCCCAAAGTAGTGGAGCAGATTTGCGACATGCCTCGGGGGCTGGTGCTGGTCACCGGCGTCACCGGTTCCGGTAAGTCCACGACCCTGGCGGCTATGGTCGATCGCATCAACTCGTCGCGCGCGGAACATATCGTCACCATCGAAGATCCCATCGAATTCCTGCATCGCGACAAAAAGGGATACGTGAACCAGCGCGAAGTGGGCGTGGACACGCCTTCGTTCGGGGCCGCGTTGCGCGCTTCTCTCCGTCAGGATCCGGACGTGATCCTGGTGGGCGAAATGCGTGACCTGGAAACCATCTCGACGGCGCTGCATGCGGCCGAAACCGGCCACATGGTGTTCTCGACACTGCACACGCTGGATGCCGTGGAAACCATCAACCGCGTCATTTCGATTTTCCCGCCGCCCGAGCAGAAGCAGATTCGCATGCAGCTCGCGGCTGTGCTGCGGGCGATCGTCAGCCAGCGCCTGGTGCGGCGCTGCGATTCCGAAGGACGCGTACCGGCGGTCGAGGTCATGATCAACACCGCCTACATCCGCGAGTGCGTGCTGGTGCCGGAAAAGACCCGCTCCATTCGCGACGCCATTGCGGCGGGCACTTCGCAATATGGCATGCAGACCTTCGACCAGTCGCTCTGGGACCTGTTCCAGGCCGGGCTGGTCAACTACGAAACCGCGCTGGAGAATGCCTCCAACGCCGACGACTTCAAGCTGCGTATGCAGGGTATCGCGTCCAGCTCGGACATTTCGCGGCAGTCCATGCAATCGGCGGGATTCGGAGCGCGCTAGAGTTTTGCCTTTTTCACAGGTTGTCTCCTTGGATGGGCGCGAGCGATCGCGCCCTTTTTTTGCGCCAGGAGCCCGGCACGTCCGCGGCGCTAAGTCAGCAACTCGACCGTGCCCCGCTGAGGTGGCGTCCCGTCGCCGATCCCCGCCGCGGCTGAAGCCGGGGGATCCTATTAGCGCCTAAATCGCAGCGGCAAACCGCTGCGCCACCCTAAGCCGGTACAGTTCCGAGGCTGTCTTTAGATTCGCGGGGATGGGTTCACAACGCTCAGTCCTCAGACTTCCTTTTTCGCTGATAAAAGTTTTGGACTTTGGCGCGGTTGCCGCATTTGGTCATGTCGCACCAGCGGCGGCGATGGTTCTTGCTCTCGTCCAGGAAGAGCCATTCGCAGGTGAGGGAAGCGCAGGCGTGCACGTACTGCAGCTGATCGGAGGCCAGCAGCTCGGCGGCTGAGCGGGCGATCGGCCATAGCGGGGATTCCAGATTGTCCTGCGCGGGATCGAACTGCCATGCAAAGTGTGCGGGGGCGGGGACGAGCCGGGCGTGCTGCGCAGCTTGCTGCACACAATGGTTCAGGATCGCGAGCGCTGGCTTTGGCACGGGACGTCCGTTGGCGAGCGCGTAGAAGACTTCACTCATGGCTTCGCGCATCTGGATGGCCGACTTCAAGGCTCGCTGCGCGGGTTCGGGAGACTTTTCGCCCTGCGCGCACAGATGATCCACCTGCTGGTTCGACAAAACTCCCGCGTCCTCGGCAAAACGCGCCAGGTCGCGATAGGTCGCCAGCAATTCCTTGGGTTGGTCCGTGAAACGATCGTCTAGCGTGTTGACGAAGTCCAGGCACACGGCTCCCGCGATCAACTCAAATTGCGGAGGTCGTCTGCGCGCCGTCTTCTTCTCAGTGTGAATCTTCTCCTCCCGGAACTACTGTCTATTATCTAACCACCAAAATGATCTTGACAAGTTAGAAATGGGTTCGTAAGCTCTAACCAGTGAATATTACTTTGAGGGTTAGATATGTTTTTCGAGATGCCCGCCCAAATTCTGGCGCTGATCCGCTCCCGGCAATTACTTCCAGCGCGGCTGGTTAATATAGGAGGCAGACCTGTGCTCGTTCCCAAAACCAACTCGCCGCGCAAGTTACGACTCGATTCGGTAAAGCTTGCGCTCGCCTTCGCCGCGATCTACCTGGTGTGGGGCTCAACCTACCTGGCAATCCGCTATGCGGTGGAAACCATTCCGCCGCTGGTAACTGCCGGGATCCGGCACACGGTTGCGGGAGGAATCCTGCTGGCGTGGGCGTACGCGCGCGGCTACCGCGCGAAACGCGAGCACTGGGTGGCGGGCGCGATCGTGGGCGCATTCTTCTTTTTGATCGGGCACGGAACGCTGCATTGGGCGGAGCAGCACGTTGCTTCAGGGCTGGCGGCGCTGCTGATTGCCACTGAGCCGATGTTCATCCTGGTGCTGGCGTGGGCAAGCGGGCAGCAGAAGACCAGCCGGGCGAGCGCGCTCGGTCTGGCGCTGGGGGTTGTGGGAGTAGCGATCCTGACTGGCATGGAAGTGTCCGCCAAGGACGCGAGCTTGGTGGGGATGATGGTGGTGCTAATTGGGTCAGCGGCGTGGGCGGCAGGGGTGGTGATCTCGCCCAAGGTGAAATTGCCGAGCGACGCGCTGGCGCGGACCGCAGTGCCGCTGGTATGCGGCGCAGTTATGCTGCTGGCGAGCGCCGGAATTACGGGAGAATTTCACGGGCTGAACTGGTCCGCCATTTCGCTGAGGTCCATGCTTGGTCTCGCCTATCTGATTGTGTTTGGCTCGATTGTGGCATTCACGTCTTATACGTGGTTGCTGCAGCGCTGCGCGCCTGCGCTGGTGGCGACGCATACTTACGCCAATCCGGTGGTGGCGGTGCTGCTGGGATGGCTGCTGGCTGGAGAGGCTCTGACGCTGCGCGTGGTGGTGGCTTCGATTGCAATTTTGGGAGCGATCGTGCTGATCCGACGGGGTGAGCGGAGCCTGGGCAGCGTTCCTGTCAAGCGCTCAGGTGAAGTCAGGTCAGTTGAGGAGTGCGCGTGACACTACCGTGGGAATACCCGTGGGTTCTGTCGTGAAAAATCTTCCTTCACCACAGAGGACACGGAGGAAGGCTTACCGAATTCTGCGAGGTGCGAAATGCGATTGAAACCGTTCCTGCTGGATATGTGGCTGGACAGCCACGAACACGACATTGAATTCAACCTGGCGGCCAGCGAGGGGCCGCGCTGGAGGCTCAATGAGATCCTTAGCCTGGTGAGTGAGGAAGAGCGGGAGCGCTTTCTGAATCACAAGCTGGGTTACAGCCGTCCTGCAGGAGCGGAGGGGTTACGGGCTGCGATCGCGGAGATGCAAGGGGTCAAGGCGGAAGCGGTGCAGGTGGTAACCGGGGCGTCTGAGGCACTGCTCGTTCTCATGTGGCTGGCAGCCGAGCGCGGGGCGAACGTAATCCTGCCGCGACCGGGGTATCCGCCATTTTCTGCTCTGCCGGAATCGCTCGGTCTTGAGAGCCGATATTACGCGCTTCGGAAGGAGAACGATTTTCGCATCGATGTCGAAGAGATCAAGAAGCTTGCGGATGGGAACACTAAACTCATTCTGGTGAACAGCCCGCACAATCCGACCGGGGCAACGATTAGTGATGCGGAGCTCGACAGCTTGCATGAGTTCACATGCTCGCGGGGAATTCAACTTGTCAGCGATGAGGTCTACCACCCTATCTACCATGGCAGCGCGACCAGGTCGGCGGCTCGTCTGCCGCGGGCTACGGTCATCCATGATTTCTCGAAGGCGTTTCCTTTGTCGGGAATCCGGATTGGATGGATGATCGAGCAGGATGCGAAATTGCGCGAGCGGTACTGGAATGCGCGCACATATTTTTCGATCTGCAACAACACTGCCGGAGAGATGCTGGCGGAAATTGCGATGCGTCATCGCGACAGGATTTTGGGGAAAACGCAGGAAACCGCCACGCAAAATCTTCGGCTGCTTGAGGACTTTATGGCCGAGCATGGGGAAACGCTGGGGTGGACTCGTCCGGGCGGTGGAATGACGGCGTTTCCGTGGCTGAGAAGCGGAGAGAACAGCCGCGGGCTTTGTCAGGCGGCTGCAGAACATGGCATCCTGCTTGCGCCTGGGGATTGCTTCGATGAGGCTTGTTCGTCGCATTTCCGACTTGGGTTCGCGGCGGTTACGGAGAAATTTCCCGAGGCGTTGGATCGGCTTGGGGAGTTCGTCAGGAGCTGGTCAGCGGTTGGAGTGAAGAATTAGGATTCGCTCTTTCGGGGTTTGTAAAAAGGAACAGGGGATAGGGATCGGGGGTTAGGGAACAGGGAGACTCACTGCGCCCGGCAACCCCACGATTCGCAGTCGTGGACTGCATTCTTTCGGGCATCGCCCGGTAGGGACAGCCTGAGAGGCTGTCCCTACATAGGCTCTGCTAGTACGTGCGCTGGAGTTCGGAGCAAACTAGCCAGAGGTGATCCATGTACTCGCCGCTCATGGAACGGAAGCCGGTGACTACGAATCCGGCGGGACATTGGGCGCCGGAAGGATGGCCTCCAGCACGGGGGCGCATGACGGATTGGGTCAACTCGCTTCTGGGATTGTCGAAGCGCTGCGCGATTTCGCGCACGGAACTGCACTCGCCGGCGGCTTCATCGATGGAAGCGCCGCTGCGGCCACGCAGGCCACGCAAAGCCAGGCCGGGAGAACAGGAGGCGTCGGATATGGGACGGCCGCCGGGACTTCCGGTGCGCGCGGTCATGCGGCGCTCCTGTCCTAGCGAGCCATCAGAACGCATGGGCGCGCAATCGAGCCACGCCTGATTGAAGAATTCGCCGGTCTGCACGTGGAAACCGACGGCGACGAAGCCGGGATCGCAGAGTGCGTCCGGGGCGGGACGTCCACCGTTGCCGCCGCCAAAGTCACTGGCGACGCGCTGAAAACCCAAAATCAGGATGACATCGCGGTCGCCACCGAAACGCCCGCGATCGCCATCACGGCCTCGATCACGGAAGCCGTCGCGATCGCGATCGCGATAGCCGTCACGATCCTGCGATGGACGATATTGCTGCTGCTGGGGAGCAGCCAGCGCTGCCATCGCGATCACCAGCAGAATTGCCAGCAGGGGAAGGATGCGAGCGGTGCCATCCTGCCGTGAACTCGTGGTAAGAAGCATGTATTTCAATGTTGCCATAGACACTCCTCAGATTTATGCCGCCGGGCAGAGACACTGCGGCCATAGCTTGAAAATAAGGGTTGGTCGAGAGCCTGTCAGGATTCCGGAAGGGATGCGGCGAAAGAGATGTTACCAAGTGGTTAGCAGTGGGGAGCTAGGGCTTGAGGTCGCGACTGCGGAGGTGTTGGATGAACATCTGTTCGATGGGCTTGTCGTAGGCGATCAGGACGTGGCGCGCGGGATGGCCGCTGACCAGGTGACAGACTTCTTCGGCGAGGTTCTTGGCGTGATCGCCGGCGCGCTCGAGGGATTGGGTCATGAAGATAACCTGCAGGCTGGCCTGGCGGGAAACATTTTCCGGGTTCTCGATGTGGCGGAGGAAGATCAGGTTGCGCAGGCGGTCGATCTCAGCGTCGGCACGGAGAACATCGATGGCCTGGCTGACATTGCGATCCGAGAAGGCAGAAGCGCAGTCGGCAAGCATTTTTTCCAGCAGGGTTGCCATATGGGTGAGTTCGCGAGTGTCCTCGGGATCAATGCGGCCGCGGACGGATTGGGCGCTGTTGGCGAAGTTGAGCAGATGATCGCCGATACGCTCGAGGCCGATCATGAATTTCATGCAGGCGAGGAGTTCGCGGGCGCGGACAGGCTCGACGGCGGTAATGGCGGTGGTCACGCCATTGTCGATTTCCAGGTCCAGGGTATCGAGTTCGCGCTCTCGCTGGCGCACGGAGTTGAGCAGCGTACTGGAGCCGCTGGCGATTCCTTCGGCGGCGGCGGCAGCGGCTTCTTTGGCCATGTGGCAAGCCTCGACCGTGCGGCGTACTAGATAGCGGTGAACCGGCTCGGGCTCTGGGACTCTGACAGCGGTGGTCATGGACTTCTCCCGAAGCAGCAACGCCTTAGCTTAAGTTGTTCTGCGGGACGGGTGGTTAACGTGGCGTGAATTTTTGAGGATAGTTTTTGAACCGGGAGGTGCGATTAAACGGTGGGAAGGGTGAAGAGGAAAGTGGTGCCGCGGGCTATTTCGCTCTCGGCGCGGATCGAGCCGGAATGGGCGAGCATAATGTGCTTAGCGATGGCGAGTCCGAGGCCGGTGCCTCCTGATTCGCGGGAGCGCGCTTTGTCGACGCGGTAAAAGCGTTCGAACAAGCGCGGGAGGTGCTCGGAGGAGATGCCGGTGCCGAAATCGCGAACGTAGAATTCGATGCCGCGTTGGGCGGCGCGCGCGCCCAGTTCGATGCGTCCCCCGGAAGGGCCGTACTTCATGGCATTGTCGATCAGGTTGGCGAAAACCTGGTGGATGGCTTCGCGATCGGCGAGGACTGGCGGGAGAGACTCCAGGGTTGCGAGTTCGACTATGTTCAACTCCACGCCTTGGGTGCGGGCAATCTCGCGAAAACTCTGTTCCGCGTCGTTGAGCAGTTCCAGCGGCGGGATGGGCTCAGTCTCGAAGCGAGTTTCGCCGGATTCCACGCGGGCGAGGGCGAGAAGATCTTCGGTGAGGCGAGACATGCGGAGAGAATTCTTGCGAATGATCTCCAGGAATTCGCGGGTGGAATTGGAATTCTCAGAAAGCGTGTCGAGCAGAGTCTCGGCGTATCCCTGAATGGAGGTGAGCGGAGTACGAAGTTCGTGAGAGACGTTGGCGATGAAATCACGACGGGTTTTTTCGACGCGTTCGGTTTCGGTGAGATCGCGCAAAACGGCGACGACCCCGCCATCGGGCAGAGGAGCGGCAGTCACTTCGAAGGCGCGGCCGGGAACGATGGAGGTGGCGCGGCCGTTCTTCACTTCCTTGGTGATGGTAGCGGCTTGAACGGCGGCGAGGAAATCGGGATCGCGGATAGTCTCGACGACGGGGGCATTGAGGCGGGTGTGCTGGGGGACGAGTTGATCCATGGGATGGTTGGCCCAGCGGACGAGGCCATCGGCGCTGACGGCGATTACGGCGTCCTGCATGCTGTTGAGCAGAGTTTCGAGTTGATGCTGGCTGGAGCGGACGGCGGCAAAGCTAAGCTCGATCTGGCGGGCGGTTTTGTCGATGGCGGCAGCGACGCGGCCGATTTCGTCCATGGGACGATCGTTAACCCGGGCACGCAGATCGCCTTGCTCGATGCGAGCGGCGACGTCGACAATGCGCTGCAGGCGACGCGAGGTCCACACCGAGACGGCGGCCGCGATGAGCAGGGCGATGAGAGAGGCGAAGAACGATCCCCATAGCAGATGGTGGCGAACCTGGGCCTGCACGGCTTCGACATCGGAGAGAGGATAGGCGAGGCGGACAGCGCCTCCGGCGATGGGAGCGGCGACGTAGAGAAAAGGTATTCCGATGGTGGCGCTGCGGCGCTCGCTCTCGCCAGTCTGTCCCTTGAGGGCAGCTACGAATTCTTTTCTGTGAGAGTGGTTCTCCATCGCGTCGGGATTGGATTGGGAGTCGGCGAGCACTTTGCCGGAAGCGTCGATGATG